>JADZFV010000630.1 GCA_020854255.1 Candidatus Melainabacteria bacterium
ACATCATATGACCAGTTGTTAGCCGGATCTGTGATGTTGATCATTGCCGATGCATTTTCCTGAATGAAATTGACCGGGTGCATCCAATTCGTTGATGGCACCAGAATCAAATTTGTTGCGCCGGTGGCACGAATTCCATTTATGGCTGCCTGCGAAGAAGCCAACCAGGTCGTGGGGGTCATGCCTGCGCCAATTGGTTCGTTCATCAATCCAAAGATGACCTTCGGATTGTTTTTATAGTGAGCCGCCAGGCGGCTCCAGAAATCGGCGAACATCGAGTTGGGCCATCCACCGGGAACTCCAACAAGATTTGTTTTGTATTCACCATAATTGTGAGGGTCGATGACCGTGGTCATGCCTTTGGCAGTGATCATGATGACCACGGCGTCCAGCCTTGCTAACTCGGATGGATCGAGAGCTCCATTCTCAGTCGGCTGCATGCGGTCCCACGAAAAAGGAACGCGGATGCAATTCATTCCCTTGGAATGGAAAAAATCAATTTCCGACTGAACCGGATAAATGTAATTGGTCCCGTGTATTGCCGGAACCCATTTCTGATTGAATTCACCTCCCGAAATGTTGACGCCCTGATTCACCATTCCTCCGGTTGCCCAGGCGGCACTGGTGCCGAAAAGCAATGAAAAGGCCACCGACAGGCATGAAAGAATGTGTGAGCGCCCGCCTCCCTGTAAGCCCGAGAGTAGCTTAAGGGGACGTTTAATCCCAATTGACATTTACTTGGCTCCTTAGTGAGGTCGCGCCACAGCGTCCCTCCCGGAGCTTGTGCGGCGATCGCCACCGCGCCCACTACGGCATTGATGCACCAGAAAAGCTCGAGTTGGTTTGTTATGACTGACTCACGCCCGACAATACCATCCTATGGTCGGAGTGTGAGGACCGTGTGAAGACCCGCCAGTAAGTAAAGGTCAAATTGTCGCTATGATAGTTACGCCCGAGATGAATCCGTCGGTAACGTCTCTCTGGAAAAGTTTAGGAAAAAGTTGCCGAGCTTGTATGGCTTGGGAAACTTCAGGAAGTCTAATGAGAAGATTTACTTCTTTGCTTTTTTAAGGCGATCTTTTTCTTTTTGTTTGGCAAGTTTTTCGGCACGGCGCCTCGCTTCCTCGGCTGCGTGCTTGGCTTCCACAGCTTTGTTTTTCTCTTCTTCTTTTTTCTCTAGATAATATGCATAGCTGCCGCTGTAACTTACGAGTTCGCCATCGCGCAGCTCAATAATACGGTTGGCTATTTTAGAAATGAAATAGCGGTCGTGGGAAACAACCACGACGGTACCCTCATAATTTACGATCGCTTCTTCGATCATTTCTTTTGCTGGAATGTCCAGATGGTTTGTTGGTTCATCGAGGACCAGGAAATTGGCGGATTTGAGGAGCATTTTAGCCATCGCCAGGCGAGCCTTTTCGCCTCCGCTCAAAGATTCGACCTTTTTGAAAACTTCATCACCAGGAAATAGAAAACGGCCTAACAGCGTTCTGATTTTTGTGTCTTCCCAATCGTGGACTTCATCAGAAATCGTGGTCAAGACGGTCTTCGATAAATCGAGAGCTTCTGCTTGATTCTGTTCGAAATAGGCAGGGATGATGTTGTGTTCACCCAATTTGCAACTGCCTTCTGTGGGTTCTTCAGCGCCCATTAAAAGGCGCAGCAAAGTGGATTTACCGGATCCATTTGGTCCGAGCAAAGCGATTCTGTCTCCTCGATCTATTTCTAGATCGGCGCCGAGAAAAACAACCTTATCGCCGTACATGTGACTCATCTCTCTGATTTCGGCGACTTCCCTGCCACTGCGCGCAGCTGCAGGGAAGCGGAATTTGAGAGTGTTTTCTTCGCTCTCCGGCGCCTCGATAAGCTCGATCTTGTCCAACTGTTTCTCACGGCTCTTTGCCTGTGTGCTTCGGGTTGCGCTGGCACGGAATCGATTGACGAATGCTTGCTGTTTCTCCAATTCTCTTTGCTGTCTTTCGTAGGCGGCTTCCTGCGCTTCTCGAATTTGCGTTCTTGCCGTCACGTAGGCTGTGTAATTGCCGTGATAATAGGTTGAAACGCCGCGCTCGACCTCGACAATACCGGTGCAGAGGCGATCGAGGAATTCGCGATCGTGGGAAACGATGACCATGGGAATGGTCAGACTCTTCAAATAATTTTCCAGCCATTCGACTGTTTCCAGATCGATGTGGTTGGTCGGTTCGTCAAGCAGCAGTAAATCGGGAGACTGGAGCATGATCTTGCCCAGACCGATGCGCATCTGCCAACCTCCGCTGTATGTGCCGACGAGCCGCTCCGCATCATCAAGAGTCATGCCGATTTCCGGCAATATCTTTTCGGCTTTGTGCTGTACTGCATAGCCGTCTTTTGCTTCGAACGCACGCTGCAACTTGTCCAATTTGTGCAGCAGTTTATTCATGTCTTCCGGCGCTGCTGTTTCCATCTCATGCTGCACCACATGCAGTGCATGGTATATTTCCTCGACATCTTTGTAAGCGCGCAGCAACTCGTCTATTACTGTATTCTCAACGCGCACATCGAATTCCTGGCTGAGACACGCGATTTTCAGTCCGGACGGTTTAATGACAAGGCCGGAAGTCGGTTCGACCTCCCCCATGATGATTTTGAATTGCGTGGTCTTGCCTGAGCCGTTTGCTCCAACCAGCCCAATTCGTTCGCCCGTCTTTACCTCCCAGGTCACTTCCTTGAGCGCTTCGCCTGTCGGGTAGATTTTGCTGATTTTGTCCAGTCTAAGCATTACTGATTGTGTTTCCGTCTGAGCATTTCTGCTCGAGCCCCCGGTGGTCGCCAGTCGGGCCCGCGCGGCGGGTCCATAACTATTAGAGCACTCTTACGACAATCTGGCGTAGAGACACCGAAAAAGCCTAATTTTTTGGCTATTATTTCTGCACACAAATGGAGACTTGGGCGTTTGGGAATACTCGTCAGCTGCCAAAACATCAGCAAAGCATACAGCTCGCGCCCGCTATTCACGGACATCTCCTTCGGCATCGAGGAGAGGGAGCGCATTGGTCTTATCGGTCCGAACGGCGCCGGTAAATCAACTTTGCTTAAGATATTGGCAGGCGAGGTGGAGCCCGACAGTGGCACGGTAGTGGCTCGCAGGCAGCTGCGCATCTCGTTTTTGACCCAGGAACAATCCTTTGAGCCAGAGTCCACAGTCGAGCAGGTTGTCACGGCTACCGCACAGGAAGTGGAGTTTCAGGATCACGAGCGGGCAGCTTCTGTCGATTCTATTCTGGCTGAGATTGGTTTTCCTGACCGTAAAGCCCCGGCCGGCTCGCTTTCCGGAGGATGGCGCAAGCGATTGGCAATCGCCTGCGTCCTGGCCAAGCAACCTGAACTCCTGTTCATGGACGAGCCGACCAACCATCTCGACCTGGAAGGCATCCTCTGGTTGGAAACTTTGCTCAAGAAATCCAGCTTTGCCTATGTTCTGGTCAGCCATGACAGAGCATTTCTCGAGTCGGTCGCCGATCGCGTCATCGAGCTGAATCCGACCTACCCGCAGGGTTTTATCAGTGTAAAGGGTAATTACAGCCAGTTTCTCGAAGCAAAAGAGCAGCAGGTGGAAGCCCAGGTAAGTCAGCAACAGGCTCTGGCCAGCAAGGTGCGCCGGGAAATTGCCTGGCTTAAGCGCGGCGCCAGGGCTCGCCAGACCAAGGCGCGTGGGCGCATTAAAGACGCCGGCGAATTGATGGAACAGTTAGCTGAGGTGAAGCAGCGTAATTCTCTTACGACTCCGGTCGAACTCGGTTTTGACGCGTCCGGCAGAAAAACAAAAGAGCTTTTGTCGCTCAAGGCTGTTTCCAAATCAATTGGCGGTCGACATTTACTTTCCAATTTCGATCTGGTCATTTCACCGGGCACAAAACTCGGCGTGGCGGGGCGCAATGGCACAGGAAAGACAACATTGCTGCGCATTATCGCCGGAGATTTGCAACCTGATTCCGGAACTGTAAAGCGGGCCGACGAATTGAAAGTGGTCTGGTTCGATCAAAGTCGAGAACAACTGGACCAAGAAAAGACACTCAAAGACTCGCTCAGCCATCAGGGCGAATCGGTTGTGTACCGGGGCAGAAGCACTCACATAGTAAGTTGGGCGAAGAAATTTCTCTTCCGTCCAGACCAGTTGAATATGCCCATTAGTTATTTATCCGGCGGCGAGCAAGCACGGATTTTGATCGCGAATCTGATGCTGAAGACTGCCGATATCCTGATTCTCGACGAGCCTACAAACGATCTGGACATCCCTTCCCTTGAGGTTCTCGAAGAAAGCCTGGAAGATTTTCCCG
Source organism: Candidatus Melainabacteria bacterium (assembly GCA_020854255.1). Lineage (GTDB taxonomy): Bacteria > Cyanobacteriota > Vampirovibrionia > Obscuribacterales > Obscuribacteraceae > QKMZ01. The sequence goes on from JADZFV010000630.1 coordinate 4,323, forward strand.
GCGCTGTAATTCTGGTTACGCACGATCGAATGATGCTCGATTCCGTGTCAAAACACATCCTTGCCCTGGATGGTAAAGGCAAAGCCGAGTACTTTGTCGACTACGAACAATACGAGCAAGCGTCAGAAGAATTTGCTACGCCTGAGGAAGTAAAACCGACAAAACAGGAGAAAGCGCCCAAGCCCGCCGGCAAGGTTCGCTCCGGCTTGTCCACAGCAGAATCGCGTGAACTGGAAAGGTTGCCCGACAAAATAGAAAAGAAAGAAGCAGCGCTCAAAACCATTCAGGCGAATATGAATAAGCCGGAGTTTTCTGCCAACTATGCGAAACTGCAAGAACTCATGAAACAGCAGGAGCAAACTCAAAAAGAGCTGGATCAATTATTCATGAACTGGGAAGAACTGGAAGCAAAACGTTAGAGAGGAAAGTTATGAAAGTTGCATTTACAGGTCTGGTCCTCTCGATCACAGTTCTACTTGCGACAGGAGCGCCGGTTTGTGCCGATGATGCTGCCTTCAGGAGTTTGATGGATGCTGGTGTAGTTGCATTGAAGGAATCGAAGTACGCGGATGCACATAAGAATTTTTCAGATGCCTTGCAAGTGGCAGAAGACCATCACAATGACGGCTACATTTCTTTGAGCACGGCCAGACTGGCGGATCTCCTTCAAAGGCAGAAAAAGTATGGCGAAGCTGAGCCGCTATTCAAGCGTTCACTATCCTTTGCCGAAAAGACAAAAGATCCAGGCAGCCGGCTAAAAATCATGAGTTTGAATGGACTAGGCACTTTGTACTTGGCGCAAAAAAACTACGGGCAGGCAGAGATATTTTTGAAGCGTGTTTTGTCGATGGTGGAAAAGGCAAATGATCCCGACAATGACAATAGGTTTTTGCCGACTATTTTAGATAACCTTGCCGTGGTCTATCGTGCACAAAAGAAATTCTCCGCTGCCGAAGCGCTCTACAAACGCGCTATACCGATGTGGGAGCAAGTGGCAGGTCCTGAAGATACCGATACGGCAACAAGTATCAACAATTTAGCGGCGCTGTATTATTACCAGCGCAAATACGCAGAAGCAGAACCACTATTCAAAAGATCGCTTGCTATCAGAGAAAAGACATTGGGGCTAAATCATCCGGAAGTGATCAACAACGCCAACAATCTCATTTTGGTGTACCGAGCAGAGAAAAAACTCGCCGAAGCGAAGGAGCTATCTAAGCGATTCTCCGAAGCTAATGAAAAATCCGACGGACAAAGCTTTGGCATTTTGACTGGAGCCGGCGTGGATACAAGTGAATGGACTAAATACATCCAGGCTGGCCGCCTGCATCTTCGTGAGGGCAAGTACGAAGAAGCGCAGCAAGAGTTGGAGGCGGCTGTGAAGGAGGCCGAAAAAGGCGGAGTCGAAGACAAGCGCCTGGCCGCCAGTTTGTATAACCTCGGTCATGTGTATGCGAAGCAACACAGAATCGAGCAGGCGGAAGCCGCGTACAAACGTTCATTGTATATTTGTGAAAAAGTGAGCGGCGACAATGATACAGAGGTATTAAGAACGCTTACAAGTCTGGCAAAGTTGTACACCGAGCAGAGGAAATTCGATCAAGCGGAGCCAATGTTTAAGCACGTTCTCGGTGTTCAAGAGAAAACACTGGGACGTAAACATCAGGAGGTAAAAGAGACCCTGGCTGAACTCAAGACGATGTATACAGCGGCAGGAAAAAACGCTGAAGTTGCGACAATTGATAAGCGACTCAAAAATATTGAAGAAAACCGTGCTAGGGAAGCAGCCGGAAAAGGCGGCAAGTCTGCTAATAATTTGAAATAAACAACTCGGCGCCTATTTTGCTTTCGTTATTTAGATTGCAGTTGTTCATCCCATACTGCAAGGACCACGGGACTATGTTCGCCCAGCTATAGAGGTCTCTTATTTCCTGACAGTCATCATACGTGATTAGAAAACGATGCTTAG
>JADZFV010000631.1 GCA_020854255.1 Candidatus Melainabacteria bacterium
GAGATTGATTACCCCGGAACGGGAAATAAGACAAACTTTGACTTTGACATGTTTGGGCAATGCACGAAAATAACCGAAACCACAAACAGCTCTGTGACTAGTATTAAGCAGTTTGTTTGGTACATGAGCAATAGGTGGGAAGAAAGAGATAACACAGGCACCCTTGTGGCGAAATTCTTTAAAGTCGGTCAAATGAATGGAAGTACCAAGTACTTTTACCAGAAAGATCAACTCTCTTCGGTTAGAGAAATGTTTGACAATAGCGGTAATTCGCAAGCACAGTATCTTTTTGACCCGTTTGGACGAATGAGTAAAGTGCAGGAGAATGTCCCGTCGGACTTTGGTTTTGCTGGAATGTACTTCCATCAGAGAAGCCAGCTGAACCTAGCGCACTATCGGTCTTATAGTCCTGCATTAGGAAGGTGGCTGAGCCGAGACCCGCTAGACGGAGAGACAGGCAATCTCATGATCTACGCAAATAACAATCCGGTAGGGATGAAAGATCCCATGGGACTGTATGCAACGCACACTCAAGACGGCAATAAGATAGAAATTACGATTCCCCTGAATTTCATCGGCTACCCGCTGCCAGGTGAGTTCATAAACGAAATCCGTAGTGGAATTGAGCGCTATTGGACGGGCAAATTCGGTAAGTATTGCGTGACTATGAAAACTGTTCTGCAAGCTGGCGGCAACACAAACAATATTGATTTGCGTCGAACAGGCTTTACCCTAGAGTCTGCCATAACTGAATCTTATTCTCGCTGGTCTTTGTCAGCGTTGGAGTTCTATCAATACTTAGGAGGGGTTGGCTGGCCAGGTGCCCATGAAGCGGGCCACCTCATGGGACTGCGAGATAACACCGGTGGCATAATGAATCAATTTAATTTTGGCGCATCTCCAAATGAAAAGAATATTGATGATTTCTTGCATGGCAACTAGTCCAGCTGAATTGCATAATTAATGACAAAGCCTAAAAGGTTGAACTTCGATGAAGAACGCTCTCCGAAAAATACCAATCTTCGTGCTCATTGTGTCTAGCTTGTACTTCTTCACGGATCTGGCTTTTGGTGCAAAAGAGATGGGTTTTCAGGAATGGGCAAACCTGTTGAACAGCAAAACTGAAACAGCTGCAATTGAGAAGGTTGAACTCAAAACTGGGATTCGAAGTATTTTTGGAGGCACGGTATTTTTCATTAAACGGCGCGGAGACTTAGGCACCAAGTTTGTCCGCGTTCCAGAGCAATCTGTTCAGGACTCTATAAAGACATTACGAGCGCTAAAGATTCCAGTCTTTGCTGTTGACGATGCCCTATTCGTATTTGCTTGTTTTTCATTTATTCTCGGCGCTTGTTCTTTGGTGCTTCAATGGACTCTAAACCTGCGTAGAAAGCAGTAAGTTTATTGGCCCACACTCGCAGTGGCTGCCGCTCGTGTCGGTTGATCTGAGTGAAGAAAGCAAGAAACATTACCTGGACGTTTACCGTGCGGTAATGCAAGATACATAGGGCTAGGTCAAACGCTAAAAGCCGCTACCAGTGGGTATTTTTAGTCTGAGTCTAAAATTGCGGCGACGTTTTAAGTCTGGTTCGATGCTCAAAACGCTTGTGCACATAGGCTTTTGATTCTTAGTCGCATCGATTGCAAAACGTCCGGCTCGACGAGCGGATGAATGCTGCCCACGGTGATCAAAGTGTACGAGGAAAGATCGGAGCATTGCCGGGAGGTTCCACCGTACGGTAATGCAAGATAAAGAGCGCACGGTCGCGCTCCAAAGACGCCCAGCTGACGCAGGCTGAATGGGCCGGTACGTGTTCCCGTTTGTGTCCGATGCGGCATGGTCCTAACCGCTATAGCAGCTGGTACAAGGGCTGAATGACCCGGTACAAAGTCCATGGGCGTCACCGCCGAGTCCAGTGGACACCGTCCGAGCGAAGCGAGCCATTACCGGGAGGCTTGACCGTCCGGTAATGCAAGATACAGCGCGACGGCACGCGTATCAAAAATCCTTACCAGCACAGCGTTTTGCTCCCGGCAGCTTATTCCGCCTAAGTGATGATAGCCCGGCACGCCCCTTCAAAACACACGCGCACCCTTGGTTTTACACCCGGCACCGCAAGTTTCGCAAACAAAATGTAAGTCAAATGAGACAGAAACCATTGGCAATGCAGGCTTGGTGAACGCTGCCAATCGGTCGAGAAACATTGAGAAAAGAAGGGAAAGCTCATGAGGAGCCGATTCCGGGGTAAATCCTAGTGGCTTGTCAACGACAGATTGGTATATTGAAATCAACGCGAAACTGTCTGCGCTGTTTTCGGCCGTGTTTCGCAATCTTCCTCCGCCCCCTGGCGGATCCTTTTCTCAAGTCATTAACCTCAGGATCTTATTTATCCACCCTCAAAACGCCTTTCGAGCGGTCGAGGGTCACTTCACCAGTCTCCGTCAAAAAACTTTGATTTTAGAGCGCGCCAGCGCTTCATGCCCGGCGAATAGCCAAGCGGCAAAGCCCTCGCGTCAAGGCTAAACCCCTACGGGGTGGCTCTTTCAGAGCCAGCCTTGCACGCCAGGAACCCGCTTTGCCGCAAGTCCGGCATGAGGGCATGTGCGTGCTGGCGCGCGAACTTTTCTTGAAGCGAATCGCCGGAAACGCCCTATCTATGACCCTTTCGAAACATAAGAATTTTTCAGAAGTGTCTACATATTGTCTACACGACTTTACAAATACCCCCATAAATGGAAAGGCAGGAAAGATGCCAAAATTGACCAAAATGTTCATCGCGAACATTAAGCCCCCGGAGAAGGGGCAAATCATCTATCGCGATTCATCGCTATTAGGTCTCGGATTGCGAGTGACCCGCGGCAGCGCAAGCTATATAGTTGAAGCGAGAGTGAACGGCACACTTCGCAGGGTCACTCTCGGAAAAGAATCGCAACTGACACCGACCGCTGCAAGAAAGAAGGCGCAGAAAGTTCTCGCATCTTTTGCAGCGGGAAAAGATCCAACAATTGAGAGAGCTAAAAAGAGAATCCGCGGCGTGACGCTCCAGGAAGTTCTCGATCATTATTTATCTGTTCGCAATCTGAAGCCGAACACGGTACGCACGTATCGATACATGGTGCCGAGATGTTTGGGAGACTGGTTGGATTTACCGGCGGCGTTAATCACCCGAGACATGGTCGAAAAACGCCACACGAGCTTGCGAAAAACTACAAGGCAAGGAACTACCGGCGAGGCGCAAGCAAATACTGTTATGCACATGCTCGGCACTTTGCTGAATTTCGCCGCCGCCAATTACGAGATTGACGGCAATCCAATCATCCTGATGAATCCGATAAAAAGACTTTCGCACAATCGGCGTTGGTATCAAAAGAAAAGGCGGCAGACAGTGATTCCTGACCACAAGCTTCCGGCGTGGCATGATGCAGTGATTTCACTGCGTCATCAAACGATTAAAGACTACCTGTTATTGCTTATCCTCACTGGACTGCGTCGAAATGAAGGCGCGACACTCCGGTGGGAGGATATTGACTTTCAATCGAAAGTGCTTACGATCAGTGCAGAGAAAGCTAAGAATGGGATTGAGCATCGTTTGCCGTTAAGTGATTATCTCAACGAGTTGTTGCATCGCCGCTATCTTGATCGCGGCGATTCTGAATTTGTCTTTCCCGGTCGTGGCGGAAAGCGGCATATCGTTGATTCCGATCATGTCATTAGTGGCGTAGCGACGAAAGCCGCATGTCCATTTATTCTTCACGATCTAAGAAGAACTTTTTTGACAGTTGCTGAGCGTTTAACGCTATCGTATGTGGTGCTCAAAAAATTGGCGAATCACTCTGGAAAAAATGACACCACTTTCGGATACGTGGTAGTCGACGTGGAAAGACTGAGAGAACCCATGCAAATGATCACGAATGAGTTTATACGTTTGTTCAATCAGAGAAATGCAGATCAATGAAAGCCGCTCCAACAGCCGCTTTTCAAAATCTGTCTACATTGTGCATACAAAGTTTTTTGCGCAATTTGAATCATCGTCGCAAACCTAAGCGGCGCTCACGTTCTCGCACCATTGATGGTGCCTGTCATGTTAGAAAGATTGATTACCCCGGATCGAA
>JADZFV010000632.1 GCA_020854255.1 Candidatus Melainabacteria bacterium
GCTTAAGCAGAGTATGGCAATAGCCAGGCAAGCGGCAGCTCGATCGCCCAGGAGGTGTGTGCCAAGCTTATAGGCAGACAGGCACATAAGGCAGTAGAAGGAGATGACAGGCAACCTGTCGATCCAGACACCACTGCCGAAGACGATTTTGTAGAGCGCCGATACGAAATAAGTAAGTGGAGGGTAAAGCGCATCCAGTCTTGAAATATTGATCGCTTTTTGAACAATTGTTTGATCGCTCAACAAAATGTCGCGACACGCGTATGATTTAAGAAGGTGGCTGGCGCTGTCAAAGATTGGCACCGAGCGATCCAGCCAGTACCACAAAAATAAAGTTGCCAGAAAGACCGCTGCAATCACAAGCGCCGGAAGAAATGAAAGATCAGCTGAGGCGGAGGTCTTTTCATAACCTTCAATCTCTGAATCGGATCCGTCTTTGCGACCCTCAGGTGTCACATTCGATACAAATTGGTTCTGGCTCTGCAAAATTTCACTCAAGTGCTGATGTCGGGTCTAATGATATGCGCAAGCCGTCCGGCCTGAATTAAGAGCCGCTCATAGCCATTCTGCTGGATTTTCGCGATCGAAAATTGAGCCGTGATTGCCAGCCGCTTCGCTTCAAATAACCAGCTTGTAGCCGACGCCGTGGACGTTTTCAATCAATTCGTCGTCGCCCGGCGATACTTTGTCTCTGAGCGTTTTCAACGTCGTGTACACGGTTGACAGAGTGACAGCTTTGTCCGACTGCCAGACGCGATCGAGCAATGCTTCAGCCTTGAAGCATTTGTTCGGATTGAGAATGAGGAATTGTAGGAGAGCGAACTCTTTGGGCAAAAGCTTGATGCTGACTCCGTCTCGTGTGACTTCGCGCGAGTCGATATCGAGTGTGATGTTGCGAGCGGTCAGCTTGTTGGACGTTGCCGCGTGCCCACGCCTGAGAAGCGATCGCAGTCTGGCGTGCAGTTCTCTCGTGTCGAAAGGCTTAGTCAAATAATCATCGGCGCCGCTGTCGAGGCCGGTGGTTTTATCGTCGATTGCTCGGTTGCCCGTCAACATCAAAATAGGCGTTGTATTGCCCTGAGCGCGATAAGTCTTGCAAACCTGGACACCCGAAATGCCAGGCAGGGTGACGTCCAAAAGGATGAGATCGAATTTGGTGATTTCCAGAAGCTCGAGGGCTTCTTCACCCGAGCCAGCCACCTCCACTGTGTGGTGTGAGCCGGTCAGCTCTATCTTCAACAGATCCTGGAGTTCGTCGTCGTCTTCGACAACCAAGATTTTGGCCAATTTCGGTCAGCCTCAGGGAGGTTTTGATGTTCGCGCTTGCTACTTACCCGCGGGCAACCGGGCACAAACCGCCCAATAATATGCGGTTGCCGTAATGCTCGTCAATTGCCACAATAGCCTTGCTTAAGGACCCGGGCTTTTATCCCTGACGATGACCACCAGACCTTTCGTATCTACCTATCTATCGGCGGCGATGCTCTGCATTTGCGCTTTGTGGATGAGCTGCCGCCCGATTGAGGCGCGCAGCTGCACCGCTTTGTTCACTATTGCTTTGCTCCTCACCGAAAACCGCACAGCGGCAGCAATCAGTCAGGCCAATCCATTGGGTCAGCGAGCCTTTTTTCGGTTGGGATTTGCCACACGAAGCGCAAACTTCGTCAACGGCCTTGACCATTCTTGTGTCCTTGGGGCTCGGCCTTCGGGGGTTTCTTGGCATTCTTGTCTTTAACCCATTTGGCGACACTGTCAGCGGCGCGAGAGACAAGTTTGTTGGATATGATTACGTCCTCTTTGGCTGCCTCGACCCAGTTGTTGTTCTCCACCAGTGCATTTAAATAATAGCTGTGCAGATCAACATCGGAGGGATTAAGCTCTACTGCTTTGGCATATTCGGCGACCACGTCTTTCAGCTGGCGGGTTTCCATCAGCATGTCGGCGACGGCTGTGTGATTTAACGCCTCGATCTCTTTCTTTGAGGTTGAGGTAAAACTGAGTCTATTGGGTCTGAGAATCATAATGGTTAGCCAGGCAGGCAATTGAGGAATGAACTTCAATTCGTTGAATTGCCTTGCTTCTCTGGTTGCGGTCTCTTTGTCGCCGGACATATAAGCAAGCGTGCCGAGTCCCGCGTGCGCTGAGGCGGCTTCATTCTTCCAATAGACATTGAGCGTGGACTCATTCGGTATCAGTTTTAGCGCCTGTTGGTATGAGGCTTTAGCTTCAGCATAATCTTTCATTGCCAAAGCCAGCGCGCCGCGTTTTATCCATAGCTGAATGAAGTGGGGGTTGTCGATAAGCTTCTTTTTGCAGACATTAATCGCTTCACTGAGGTTGCCTTCACACTGGTATGATGCGGCAATCTCAAGTGCAATGGCGCCGCTTCTGGGATTGAGGCGCTGGGCGACGGCGAGTTCTTTGCGCGCTCCGGCATTGTCGCCCCTGCTTCTCACCATTCTTGCCGCCGCCAGATATGGATGCCAGCTCCAGGGCTTGAGTGCTTTCAGTCGAGCTAGGCACCTGTCCGCGTCATTTGGCTGCCCATGCCCCTGCAGTGAGTTGGCCAGCATAGTCATCGACCTGTTTGTCAGCCTGCGTTTTTGAGCTGTAGCAATTGCCTGGTCAAAAGCGGCATTCTGCTGATTGGGCATTGCGCATAGTGCCTGGGCGCGACCGCTCTGCCAGGCGATGTCATCCGGCAGCATGTGGGAAGCGCGCTGGAAGTGCTCGTCCGCGTCGGCATATTTACCAGCCGCCAGAAGGCTGCCGCCATAGGCGAGCTCCTTCTCGTAAGGACTCTCAGCCAACTTGCCGGATTCGTGAAAGAGGTCTGCTACTTGAGCTTCGATGCCCTGTCGAATGCGGCATTGACCGATTAGACGCGGAGTAATGTAGCGAAGCGTGTCTTTTTTGTCTTTGCGCGCTCGTTCTAGATAGGCACAACAGGCGTCGTAGTCTTCAACAATCATTGCTTGATTGGCTAGCGCGCGCAATATCGTGGCATTGTCGCTTTTGATTGCATCGAGCTCTTTGCTCAGCTTGGTTGCCTCTGCAAATTGGGCGCTCGGTATGAGAGATTCAAGTAAGAATGCTTTGTTGGTCGTATCTTCAGGATCTAATTTGCGCGCGGTTCTATACAGAAAACAAGCGACCAGTTCATTCTCATCGAGCTTGAAAGAACGGCCGATCAAAGTGAGCAAACGCGCTGCCTTTTGACGGTTTTCTTTCTTTGTCAGATCGGCTTTCGCTGCTTTGACCAGTGCACGAGTGTAGACCGAAATAGCCAGATCCGGCCTATATTTTTGCAAATAGAGCAGCGCCTTATCGCCTTCGGATTTTGGTTTTCGATTGAAAAACTGATCGGCCCGCTTTTGTGCGTCTGCCCGCTCTGTCTCCTGCTGTGTCGGCATCAGAGTGTTTGCCAGACTGACAGGAGAAAAGAGGAGAAGCTGCGATGCAATTAGAAACGAACAGGCAACCATCAAACAATGGCGGCGCGCTGAAATGGCAGTGACAACGGTAGCGCTTTTCAAGGCTGGTCGAAAGCAATAAGGGTTACAGCTCTACTCTAACTCTATTTTGTGAAAGTATCGCGCAAACGAAAGGTTGCTTAAGGGTTCATTATTGCGGAGCATGCAGGCGCTCGGAAGTCCGGCGAGCCACGGACTTTGCGAGCGCCTGCTGCCAGCCGGCACAGGCGCAGCACATATATAGCCGCAGATTGAACCAAAGAGAAGGTGACATTCAACACTGTATCTACAAATCTGGGTCTCGATTGCGGAAGAAGTCCGTCAGCAATCGCTTGCAGTCGGCTTCCATAATGCCGCCTACGATTTCCGGCATCGGATATGGACGCCCTTCTATAAAGAGATTGAAAAGGGAGCCGCAGGCACCCGACCGGGGGTCGTAGGCGCCGAAGACGATAGTAGACACCCTGGCCTGAATCAAAGCCTCTGCGCACATGGCACAGGGCTCCAGGGTTACATAGATCTGGCAGCCGGGCAGGCGCCAGCTGTTCAAATTCTGCGCCGCCTTCCTGAGAGCCACTATCTCGGCATGTCCGGTCGGGTCCAGGGTCCTCTCCCTCTCATTCACCCCCACGGCGATTATGGACCCGTCCTGGACAATCACAGCCCCTACAGGCACGTCTTCCTCTGACTGCTGCGCCTGCTTGATGGCTAGCTCCATATAGGAGTAAAGATCGTGGGGTTTGGGAGTTTGCGGCATTGAAAGATTAAACGCGGCTAATTTTTAGAAATGGTGTCCAGGAAATTTTGGACGCGTATAGATGCGTATGTCAAACGATGGAGGATGGTTCGAAAAACAAGATTTCTGCCGAAGGGGTGTCGGCGTCCTCGAGTTCTAGAACTGAGATATCCAAAATGAGAAATCAAATTAGATACTCGAACTTCATTAGATGACAACCTGATTGGGGTGATCAGGTAGCTGCGTTTAGTCGGAACGGTTCAATTGGGGGTAATGCTATACAAGCAAATACAACAATTTATTAGATCGTTATTCTAATCGATAGCGGCTAGCAATCTGCTTTCTAGAGGGACTGAGTGAATCGGTCCCTCAAACACTTTTTGGTGTTTTTTAGCAAACGCGATTTTTCGTTTACAGGTACTTCTTCGAAACGCCCAGCTCAAGCGCGAACTTGTAGCCGACCAATTTGTAGAGCAATTTGGCGACCAGGAAATCCGGACCGTGCAGTTTCGGAATCGGGGATAGCTCTACGATATCTGCACCTACAACATTCTTGCGGATGCAAAGCGTTTTAATCAAATCCATCAGCTGATACCAGTCCATACCGCCCGGCTCTGGTGTTCCAGTCGATGGCATGATTGACGAGTCGAGCCCGTCCACGTCGATGGTGAGATAAACATTGTCGGAAAGCGAGTTTACGATTTCCTGGAAATTCCAGGTTTTTTGCTGGCGTGCCCAATAGATCTTGACATTGGGCTGTTCTTGCTCCAGCCATTCAACTTCTTCTGCGCTGATATTGCGAACGCCGACGTTGGTCAGAGCCGGTTTTGGCATCATTTTGTAGAGGTGATAGCTGACGGAAGCATGGCTGTAGGCATTGCCGTCATAGGATTTGCGCATGTCGGCATGAGCGTCCACTTGCAATATCGAGAGATCCGGATAGCGCTCTATGCAGGCTCTGACTGGTCCGATCGAGAGCGCGTGTTCGCCACCGAGAACAATCGGGAATTTGCCGCGGGTCAGGTGTCCTTTAACTACGTCAGTCAATTCCTGAAAAGGATTTTCGGTTTCGCTTGCGACCGGAGCAATCTTTACTTCGTTGCCCGAAGCGATACCCACCCGGAATGGTTCAACCCAGAGCTCATCGTCAAAAAGCTCGACCTGCTGGCTGGCATCCAAAATTGCCTTTGGCCCGCCTTTTGTGCCCCGGCCGTAGCTGGTGGTGTTTTCATAAGGCGCCGGAATGACGACAACCTGTGCCGTCTCCTCATTGGAATGCTCTTCCGGAAGTCCGAAGAAGCTGAGCTGCGTTTGTTTTTTGGTTTTTGCTGCTACTGCCAAGATTGCGCGCCTCGCTGTGTGTGAGCCACTGTTGCCAATAACCGGTTGGCCGAATATTGCCCGAGAATTGAGGTTTTATAGCATCTCAGTCAGGTATCCGGCAATCAATCATCAAGATGAGCACAGTCGAAATCCTGTATGGCAGTGCCGGCTATATCCTGAAGCTGGAGGCCGCAGGCGGTCAATTTTGTCACACGGATGTTGAATCGATTCGTAGGATGTGTGCATAGCCGGTTATTCGAGTGAATGCCTGGCCGCCCCTTCGATATCCGTTTTAAATCTCCCTTTTTCCATCCCGCTCACACTGCTGATCCGCGCAGTGCGACTGATTTCTACTCATTAAGGAGTTTACTATGACCCGATTTGCTGAATTGTCAGAAACATTCAAGCAGGACGCAGGCAATGGCAATTTTTCAACGGCTGCTGACCAGCTTTTCACGGAAGCCTTCAAGGCGCGCCAGGAGTGGGACAGCAAATGGCAGCCGGAGGGCTATCGCGCCGAAGTTGCCGCTGCGACGCAAAAACTGGAGGAAGACGGCGTTTTGCCAATGCTTTCAGCTCAGTACTTGAGTATCAGCAGCGACGGGCAGACCAATTTTGAAGATATTGCTGACAACGGAACAGATGACGGAGTCATCGACAGGGAAGAATTGGACGGGCAGATTGAGACACTGGAAGGCAATGATGCTCAATTCTCAGCGGCTATGGCCAAAGAATTGAAATCTAATTTCACCGAAATCGCCATGATAGACGGAGAGTCCGGCATCAGCATGAGCGACTATCACAAATACATTGCCAGTGAAGCGGCCAAGCTCAAAGGAGAATCCGCAGATGGTACTGATGGGGATGAATCCGCCTCTGCCTCGTATGAAGTCAAAGCGGGCGACGGTTTTGACCGCATTGCCAGAAGTCTCTACAAAGAGGCATTCGGGGAGAAGCCCAGCGTGGCACTGGAGATTGAATTGTCCAGGCGGATTGCGGAATTGAACGGCAACGATCGTGACTACGGACAGGGTTTTATTCAGCCGGGACAGACTTTGAAGGTTTTTGGCGAAGATGAATTGCGCCGGATTGTGGAAGAGCTGCAATCTTGAAAACAGCCGGCAAGCAAGAAGTTTGGGAGAGCAAGGGGGAAGGGTGGCTGGTCCACCCTTCTTGACCGTCTGACAGTCAACTTCACCAGTTAGAATGCTTACTTTCCCGGTAAAGCTTCTTGATGAAAGTCAGAAAACCGATTTCAACCAGATTAGCCTTCGTGATGATAGTGTCCCTGGCTTTCCAGTTGGCTTTGATGTGCTTGCTTTACGCAACGCTGATGGAAGGGATAAGAGAGCGAAAGGCAGAAGCGAAGACTTCGAGCATCACCTGGCAGATAAATACCTGCGTTGTTGATGCACTGACAATGGCTATCAGCTTTGTGTTTTTGCAAATGACCGATAGTCCAATTTACAGGGCTCGCCTGGATGAAGCGCTGAAGGAGGCGGGCGAAGGTCTCGAGAAAATGACGGCGCTTGTTTCAGGCGAAGACTCGAGTCTCGTCAATGAAGCCAATGACTTTATTACGCTGATTCGTCGGCAAAAGGAATTGATTGCCAACACCACAGGTCCGGCATTGCCAGTTAGCGTTCAGCTGGAAAGTCCGGGCAATTTTGCCACAGGGTCGAGCATTGGTGAAAAGCTTAAAGTCTTGCGCTTTCTGGCGGTCTATCGAAAACTTACGCTTGCTTCGACGGCGGCAAGAGAAAGATTGCTTACGATTCAGTCTGCAGCCCAAGAAAGAAGGGCAAAGACATACAGCGATCTGCGCAATCGAAATCTTTTGGTGCTTGAGCTTGCTATAGCTTTGAGCTTTTTGATCTGCATTACCTTGGGATTGGATTTGTACCGGTCGATCGAATTGAGACTGAGAAAAGTAAGAGCTAATGCCGAACACTTTGGCGCCGATCTCCAGGTTGAGCTTCTCGCTGGAGAGGGCGACGAAATAGACGAGGTGAACAGGCTCTTTCTCGATATGACACGTGTTCTGAAAGAAACAAAACGTCAGGAAGAAGCCATTCTCGAAAATGCTAGTTCTGTGATTTGCACGATCGACCCTTATGGAAAAATCATGTCTGCCAATGCCGCTGCTAAAAAACTCTGGGGGCTGCACCCTGGCGATTTGCTGGGACTCAGGTTAAACAGGCACATGACAGAAGCAGAAGCACAAATGTTGCAAGGGCATTTGCAGCGCATTGCAAAAGACGGTCGCGGCGTATTCGAAACAAGAATGGAGTTGCCCGATTCTGGAGGGCGGGATATCGAGTGGACTGTCTCGGCTCTGGATAAAGACGACTGTTTTGTCTGTATTGCTCACGATATAACCGAAAAGAAGAATCTCGAGAATTTGAAAAGGGAGTTTGCGGAGATCATTCAAAGCGATTTGAGTGAATCGTTGGATTTGATAAGACTGCTTTTGTCGGAGGTTAGTGAGCAGCCTGAAACACCGTCTTTAATGATGGAGAAGGTGTCGAATACCACCCTTGTTGTCGAAAGGCTGTCCAGTCTGGTTGGACACATGACTGAGCTGAGAGGAGCAAGAAGCTCTCGTTATGCTTTTGTTGGAAGCTCCCTGATGATCGATCGCGCCGTCTCTTCTTTAGCTGAATGGGCGCAAGCAAGAGGTGTGACGATAGAGGCTGAAGCGCTTGATGAGCAGCTTTATGTCGACGAGGAGAGAATCGTCAGGGTTCTCATCAACTTGATCTCCAATGCCGTTAAATTCTCCAAATCCGGATCTGGCGTGCGGGTGTCCGCCCAGGTAGAAGACCAATTTGTAAATTTCAAAGTGATTGACCAGGGTCCAGGCATTGATGAAGCCTATCGCGAAATCATTTTTCAGCGTTTTGAGCAAATCGAGGATGAAACCGGCAAGAGTAAACAGGGTGCCGGTCTGGGTTTGGCAATCTGCAAGTCGATCGTTGACGAACATGACGGTGAATTGGGTGTTTCTGCCGCCGAGCCTGCGGGCAGTTGTTTTTGGTTTCGCCTCAAGAGGCATAAGAGCGCGTGAAAAAGCATGTCGAGTTGAAATTGCTCTTGCTGACGCTTGTTTGCGTGCCGCTCGTTTTCAATCTATTCTTCGCCTTTTTGATGATGCATCTTCTGGACACTGTTGATGCGGCACGCAGCAAGCATGTGCATGCGCGGACAGTGGGCACGCTCATAGGAGATTATGGATCAGCCTGCCTGGACGGCAGCACGTATGCTGCATTCAGCCGGTCCGGGTCTGAGGAAGATCGCTTGGCCTGGTGGGGGATAAGCAGAAAAATCGAGAGCGCCAAGGCCAAAGTGATGTATTTCGTCAGGAATGACGATGATGTGAGAAGTTCTCTGGAGAACTTTGACTTTCTGTACCAGCGGTCGCGCCGGAAAATGCGGCATTCCAATCGCCAGATGGAAGCTGGTCTGCGCCAGAAGGCCATAGATGAGCGAATCTCATCCTTTGATGCTAACAACACCACTCTGCAGTATATGAGACCGATTCTTATGAAGGAGTTTGAATCGGCCCGAGCTGAGGAAGTAGCCGAAAGAAGGCAGCAAGACCTTATACAAACTGTGATCATTTCTTGCGCGCTTCTGAGCACTGCGGTTGCGGGATGCTTGATGTACTTCATCAACAGGCGCATCGTGATGAGGAGCGGCCATTTAGCTGAGCTGGTCAACAAAATTGCCGCCGGCGAGGCTCTAGGCAAAAGACCTCAAGGTGACGATGAATTTTCTCGCACGCAGGCAGCCTTGTACGATATGGCTGTCACCCTCAATCAGGCCCGAGACCGAGAGAAGTCCGTCTTTGAAAATGCGGTCGATGTGATATTTCAGCTAGACAGCGATTTCAAAATTATGCGGATCAACTCTGCTTGTCTGAGTGTCTGGGGCTATGACGAGCAGGCGGTGCTCGGCGAAAGTATCTTGAAGTTGATTCAGTCTCAAGACATTGTTTTTGCTAGAAAGGTTTTGGCCGGCTGTATTGAATCGCATGCAGAGGGAGATTTTGAAACGCGCATTAAGCGCGCCGATGGTAGCGTTCTTTATGCCGCAATATCAGCTCGTTTTTCAAAGGACAGCGAATCTTTGTTCTGCATTGCCCACGATATAACAGAGAAAAAGACCATCGAGCTGCAAAAGGAAGAATTGCTGGCCAGTGCCAGCCACGATGTGCGAACTCCTTTGACTTCCATTCAAATAACTCTTTCTCTTTTGGAAAGAGGAGTCTTTGGCGTTGTGCCTGCACAGTGCAGTGCCAGGTTGGAAGCGGCTAAACTGAGCAGCGCCGGCTCTATCGACCTGATCTCAGATTTCCTTGATTTGGAGAAAATTTCAGCCCGGAAGTCCAGGGCAGATATTCAGGTGCTGATGCTGGAAGAGTTGGTCGATGACGCCATAGATTTTGTCGATCAGGCGCTGTCGAAAAAGCATTTGAAGGTGGAGACAAAGGGTCTGGACAACACTCGAGTTTATGTTGACAAATACCAGTACACGAAAGTCTTGCGCAATTTGCTGAAGTATTGCATTGGGTTGGCTGCAGAAAACGCTTCGATCGAAGTTAAAGCTGAGTGTGAGCGCGATAAAGTCGTGCTCCGGATCACTTGCTCGGGCACTCCAATGGCTGAGGCGCTGGCAGACGGCAAGCTTGTCAAGCGGGTGGGCGGATCGAGCATAAAGGAGCATGGCAATTTCGGAATGTCGCTTGCCCTGGTCAAGAAGATAGTTGAAAACCATGGCAACTCAATCGAAATCGACAGCGCTGATAAAGGTCGCTTTGGATTTAAAATCGCAATGCCCGGTTCACAAACTGGCTGACGCCTGGTAAGTTTGAGGACTTTGGGAGCTTGCAGTGCCAGAGTGGTTAGGTATCAATGGCTAAAATTCTTTTTGTGGAAGATGACACGGATCTGGCTTGCGGTGTCATAGCGCATTTGAAAACCGAGAAGCATGTTATAGAGCACTGCCTGGATGGTGAGTCTGCGATTGCCAGCCTGGCTGTTTATAGCTATGACTTGCTTATCCTCGATTTCATGCTGCCTGATATCAACGGAGACAAGTTGTGCCGACGTTTTCGGGAAGAGAGGTTGGATACTCCGATTTTGATCTTGACAGGGCAGACCTCTGTGGACGACAAAGAGCGCGGTCTGGATGCCGGAGCGGATGACTATTTGACCAAGCCGTTTGACTTGCGCGAACTTTCCGTTCGCATTCGAGCACTTTTGCGGCGTCCTGCTCTTGCTGCCACGAACCTTTTGACGACTAGAGATTTGACCCTGGACGCCGCCTGCGCACGTGTGATTCGAGCTGGCAAAGAGATACGACTGCAAGCCAGGGAATTTGCTTTGCTGGAGTTCTTATTGCGTCACAAGGGGCATGTTTACAGCGCTGACGATCTACTCGACCGTGTCTGGGCATCTGATTCTGAGTCGACTCCTGAAGCCGTGCGGCAGACAATCAAGCGATTGCGCGACAAAATCGACATAGCCGGCGAAAAGTCATTAATCAGCACGATCGTAAATATCGGATATTCAATCGAGAA
>JADZFV010000633.1 GCA_020854255.1 Candidatus Melainabacteria bacterium
AGACAGCCGCTTGAACGAAACGCTGCCCTCTCTGATATGTGCGTTTGTAGCATTTGCGCACGCCGAATTCGGCCAATATATCGTATATATGCGGCTCCAGCCCATATAGCTGGAATGCGGGAGTAGTGTCGGCTGCACTATCTTGAGCGCCCACATGTTTTGGAAATGTCTCCATCGGGCGTGCGTTCCACCCCTCGAGATTCAACTTACGCAGAGCTTGAGCGACATTTGCTTCCGCCTCGGACTCATTTGCCGATGCGGTGGCCGTTTGGGTTTGAACAGGACCAGCCCAAACCGAAGTAGCTGCCGCATGGGCAGGCAAAAGTAAGAGCATTGCCAAGAAGATTGTTTGGGCGCGCCGCACTGATGGTATTTCCATTCGTTTCCAAACGACAATACCTCACCATCGAAATACTTGCAAACCTTTAGTTGTGATTCTAGCCAAGATCTTTGATGGTTGTTTCCAGCTTTCCGCGTCTGGACAACAGGTAATCAGCAGCATCATAGACAAAACCGCCGGCCAGAGCGATGCCGCCCGCAATCAGACCAACTCGGCTTGACTTTCCACCGCCTTTCAAAAAGGCGTGCCCGATTCCAGCGGCCCCTCCGGCCGCGCCGGCGTGCCAGGTCGTATCCCAGGTGTTGCTGAAAGTCTTCTCCAGCGCCGCACCAAATCCGGTGCCATCTTCTTTGGCCTTGGACAGGGCATTTATGTCAGCGTGAGATATTCCATTGTCTTCGCTAAACCATTCGTCATTGCTGAGATTCTGCAGATCATCATACTTGTCGCCCAAATACTTGAAGGTGAAGGCGTATTGAGCCCAGAAGACTTTGTCCTTTTGAGCGGCTGCAATTTCTCCCTTGTCCATGAAACCGTCACCATTGCTGTCGACGGTCTTGAACATCTCGTCCAAGTTTTTCACAAAGCCTTGCGTATCGACACGCGTTGCCTGCTCTAATTTCTTCTCGGCAAATTCGGTGATCTTTCCGCCCAGCCCAAATCTTTTCGCTACTTCGCCGACAACACCTCCGGCCCCAAATGTTCCTGCATTCAATCCGGTTTCGATGCCGCGATTGATCAAAGGATTGTAATTGCCTTTCTTAGCCTGATCTACATCTCGACGGACGCCGTCCACCTCTTGCTGTGCACGGTCTTTGAGAGCATCGCCGAAGCGCCCGGCATGTTCTTTGATCTGATCGGTGTCGATGTTACCGACTTGTTCTTCAATCTTCTTCTTTCCCCGGTTAAACAACCCCGAAAAGGTGCTGGTCACGTCGTCCAGAACTTGACCGGCCTTATTTTGAGCGTCTTTACCCGAGCCGTCCGAAACGGCATCTCTTTCTCCGCGTCCCATAGGAACCTCAACTTTGCGTGCAAGGGATACCGGCAATAATACTGCTGGACGTCTGGGCAGTCACTGGTGGAATTCCCACACTTCGTAAAAGTCCCATAAAAGCCGTGGTTAACGGCTTTCAGCAGATCAACCGTGACAAAATTGTGATAGAGAGACAGTGGCTGGGATTTCAGCCTATAGCATCAAACGCGCAGTCTGTAGCCAAGCGTGCGCACGTTTTCAATGCATGAATTTTTCTCGTCCGCGCCTTCGTCCAGCGCTTTTCTCAGTCTTTTCACCGAAGTGCGAACAGCATCGGTGGAGGCTTCACTGTCGAAGCTCCAGACTCGCTGCAGAAGAGCTTCGGCGCTGAACACTTCGCCCGGATAACGCATCAGAAATTCGAGCATGGCAAAATCTTTCGGAACCACATGCACGGCGACACCGGATTTACGCAGCAGGCGCTTTTGCGGGTCGAGCTCTAACTCGCCTACTTTCAAACTCTCGCCGACCGGGGTGGGAGAACGGCGCAAAAGAGCGCGAATACGCGCGGTCAATTCGCGCATATTGAATGGTTTTGTCAAATAATCATCGGCGCCGGCATCCAGTCCTTCTTCCTTTTCCTCGACTCGCCCCTTGCCCGTGAGCATGAGTATAGGCGTGGCGCCGCCTTCGCCGCGAAATTTCCTGGCCAATTCGACGCCAGTCATCACCGGCAATTGCCAGTCTAGCAAGTGGCAAATGCAATCCTTTTGTCTCTTTCTGTATTTCTCGTTAGTGAATTTCATACGTTTTTTTGGAAAGCACATACAATACGACACTACAAATTGCCGTCACCATCGCGCCTCTCAAGCGCCTTTCCAACGTTTTATACACGTATTCGCGTACACCTAATCACGAGTGCTGTTATGCGAATTTACTTTCATGCCTGCGTCCATCATTATAAGAGAGTGAGTTCATCACCCCCGGCCCTCTCGCCCCTTACTAATTAAAAACTCGCATAACGCGGAGATTTGAAAATGTTTTCTGCCTCAGTAATGCCAACCATCAACTGGATCAAGTCCAAAACCGGCACGCATTTCCCAGCCCTTCCGAAGACCACTGCAGTGTCTGAGAAGATTTGCCAATTTCCAGCCCAGCCAGTCAAGCCAAAGGCAATCAAAAAGGTGCTTCGCGACACGGATCCGGGTTTTCTCCTGGAAAGAAACTTGCCTCAACTGCTGGACCGCGAAACTGGACTTCTCAACCGTTCAGCCACTGAGTGGAAACTCAATTATGAGGTCCTGCGCGCCAAGCGCTATCAACGCCCTGTGACGATTTTGCTTTTATCAATCGACAATCTCGAACTTACTATTCAAAAACACGGACCTCTTGCCGGTGTCGAGCTGATCAAGTACCTGGGAAGCTTGCTCAAAGAACACACAAGAGACACAGACTTCGTAGGACGTATTGAGAACAATTTGTTCGCCATCGTTTGCCCAGAAACCGCTCAGGCTCCCGCCCTCACCATCGTCAGACGCATAGGAAGACAAATGCAAGCGCGCGCACAGGCTTACTCCGGCCGTCCATTTAATACAGTCAGTGTCGGTTCTGCCTGCGCTCCTACTGACGGCGATACGGTAAACGTTCTCATTCAAAAAGCGCTGCAGCATTTGGAAATGGCCAAACGCGAGGATGGAGACTGCGTATTTTTCAGCGCCTAGCCTAATAGGGGCGATGCCATGCATCGCGCGATTTTTGTATCGCTGCTTCGTAAACCG
>JADZFV010000634.1 GCA_020854255.1 Candidatus Melainabacteria bacterium
CGCAGAGACGCCAGCATCTCATCGGCGCAGCGCAAGGCCGTCTCTTCGTCCACGATTTGCCCGTCGAACCTGTGCTCGTAGGAGCCCCAGTCGGCAAGCCGCTTCGTGTCGAAGAAGGCGACATTGACCATCTCCCAGATGGCGTGGTAAAGCTCACGCCCCTTGAGGGAGGCGTCATTGTTCGTCTTCATGTCGACCTCCTTTGGTTCGAATTTTCAAAAGCAAGCAGGAAAAGAGCATCCAGGCAGACTGGATGCTGCCTTTCCCACTTGCTCCTCTAAGCGATTGTGCTCGGTCAGTGCGCCTGTCCGTGCAGTTCCACAGTTACCTGGGCAATGGCAGGGTAGTCTTCGTACCAGACATCATTCGCCTTGCCGGTCAGGCAATTGCAGGCGTCCTGCACGACCGTGATGCGGCACTCAGGCAGCTTTTCCACCAGTCCCTGAATGGATTCCAGCAAGCAAGCGTCACTGTTGACGCCGCACATGCGGAACGACTGCGTCGAAAAGCCTTTCGCATCACAGGTTTTGAGAATCTCTGCCGAACCGTCATCGCCTGACTTGGAGATGATGATCGCGAGATCATAACCCTCAATCAGCGATTTGATGCTGTCGTACGTCTCGCCCATTTCGTGCGGGTCGTACTCGATGATGATGATCGGGCGTCCTTCCTCGCGGCAGCGAGTGATTTCCTGTTTGACGAACCACTGGGTGATAGCGTCCTGGCTGGCCTTGAAGCCCGGCTGCATATCCATAACGACAAGCACGGGACCAGGGGTCGTGAGATGAGGGTCGACGAACGGCAATGCAGCCGCGACGCTGAGCCCCTCTGCTCGAACGTCTGTTTGTTTTGTACTCATACTTTTCTACTTTCGTTTTTAGGCGGCATGAATCCATGCACAGACGTGCAGGGCTTTAACGCGCGTGAAGTTTATTTTTCTTGGAGTTTAGGCTGGTTGAAAGAACACTGGTTGAGTTGTTTGATAATTTGAACCTACAGATGGTTTAGAACTCAGGCAAGAGTTTTTAATATGAAAGTAGAAGATTAGAAAACAGTCGCCAGCCGGTCTGCACAGCTCAAAAGCCGGCATGGCGAAACCAATCGGCTCAAAAGAAACCAAGATGAAAGATGGAAAAAAGGCTGCTTCAACGTTGACGCGAGCGCCGCTAGTATACCGTCACGGTCACTACAATAAGCTTAGCTGCGGGGATACACTTGTCCACCGCAACGACAAAGCCAAAAATTTCTTACCTGGCGGGAGCATCGATCCGCGCCTGCTCGTTGACATTGCTCGACCGCGGTCGGCAATCCTTGACCTTTGGGAGTCTCGTCGATCCTGCATTTTCTCGTCGGCTTTGTCCGACTGCATCTAATTGTTAATGGCACAACAAAGATATTCGTCAAATTGGGCATTAAGTACCTGTGGGTTTAAGTAAGGAACCTGATCGGCAGTGGAAGTAGGAGCTATTCGGCAGCGATAAGGAAAGATTTCCGAGGGACATGGGCAATTCGAAAAGTACCATTCAACTGGGCGAGCTGATTGTCGCAAGCGGCTTGGCTTCTGAAGAACAGCTGAACCTGGGTCTGCTCGGCACAGTAGAAACCGGGCTGCCGCTCGGGCTGCAGTTGATTTTGCAAAATATCCTGGATTTCGACTGTCTGCACGGTCTGGTCACAGCGCAGAGCCTGGTCAGAGATGAATACGTCACGCGTGAAACAGCCGCCAAAGCCGTTGCTCTGGCGAAGCGCAAAGCTATTGCTCTGAATCTGGCTCTCGACTTGCTGGGAATTTATGTCGACAACCCGATGAAAAACCGTTTGGGCAGCTTGCTTGTTGATGGAGACATTGTCGACAGGGCTGTGCTCAAGAGCCGCCTCAAAGTTTCCCGCGCCACATGCCTGCCTTTAGGTAAGGTTTTTATTGCCGGAGGCGATCTCGAGACTGCCATAATCGACAAAGCGATTCATGTGCAAAAATTGCTGCGCACGGGCGAAATGGAACGTGAAGAAGCGATCGATTCGATAATTTCTTCAAAAAGCAGCATTCAAGCCGCTCACAAAACCGAAGAAGGGCTGGAGATTTTAAAAACCAGACTGGGAACGCTCTTTGTCCAGGTTGGACTGGTCTCGTTTGAAGACGTGGAAAGAGCAGCCGAAGAAGCCAATCGCATGCAAGTGCGAATCGGCGAAGCGCTATTGGCAATGCACTTTATTTCAAGCGAAAGCCTGGATATTGTGCTTGAAGTGCAGCGGCTGGTCAGAGCCAAGAGATTCAGTCGCGAACATGGCATCGCCATGCTGAGAAGAATCCACGCCACCGACACGTTTCCCTGCACAAGCGCGGACGGACAGAAAGAACACGCACCGATAAGTTTTCTCAATTTCCTTCGCCTGGCCAGGCTGGTCGACGCCTCAGGCAGAAATATTCTTTCGCAAACCGGAGTTTACCGAAGCCACGGAGTGAGCGGAATGATTGAAGATACCTGGAACGTGTTTACTCAGTCCTTCGAGGAAGATCGCGTCATGAAAGAGATTATTCCCAGAGACGTCGCAGAATGTCTTTCAGAAAACGGCTTCATCACACTGGAACAGCAATTGAGCGTGGCTCGCGCCGCCAAAGAATACAAAATGCATCGCGATCGAATATCAAATATCGAGCAAGCGCTCGTGAAGTATCACGCCGCCATCCTCGACGGCAAAGCGATAAGCTCATGGTCCGGAACCTTTCCGGCGATTACCAGCTGGACGGAGAAAGACGCCAGGTAAAGGCAAAAAACTCACTGCACTCGAGGCAGCCAGATTGCCAGTGAAGGAAAGGTTCCCGACCAGGCCGGCATGTAGTGTCTCTCTTGTCTGGCGAGATGATAAGTAACAAGCGCCTGATCGATATTCAATTCGTTGTGACGAAACAGTTTGTACTGCCTGGCCGCCGTGACCACATCAAGTTTTGATTCCGCAGTTAAAAAACCATTTCTTTCCAGGCAATCAACCACATCCGTCGGCATTATTTTTGCGACGTCATGAGTTGCGTCGCTGACCGCCGGCAAAACTTGCCAGGTATCTTCCATGCCACTATTTGTAGTGGCAGCGCCGGCGGAGTTTTCGATTGGTCCACGCCTGAGAGTCTTGTCTTGAGACAATCGAGTCAGAACCAAAAAATTATTGAAAGTCAATTCAACCGGCTGCGTTTGCACCTGCCCGATGATTTTCTCCAGATCATGAACGTGATTGACCCGCTTGAGCAGGTCGGCGCCGGAGCGATAAGACACCATTTTCTCTTCGATCATTTTGAGAAGAATTTTTCCAGCCGCAATCACATGACAGGAAATGTCGTCCGACTGAGCCAGAGCCTCTTCAAAATCGATACTATTTTCAAGACAGATAGCGCCAAGCGCATTCACACGCTCAGGCGAAAGCAGATTGGCATCCAGCAAAAGAGATGGCAGATCAATTTCTGCATGCTGATTTGAATTGCCGACCGAAGAGATTGAGCCGAGAAGACTCTGAATCGCCTCCAGATCTTCAATTGCATGCGCCCGGTCTATTTCATCCAGCCTCAGACGTTTTTGCAGCCTGACCGCCTTGTCCAAAATTTCCGCTTTCAGCACTCCGGAAGCAATCAAAACACGACCCAATGGCAGCCCCGTTGATTTGCTCAGACCCAGGCACTGCTTCAACACTGCTCTGTCGAGAAGTCCGCAATCAGTAAGTAATGCACCCAGTCTGTTCTTCGAGTCACTGGCAAAATCGACCCGCATCACGTCTAGAGCCACTTTCAATTGAACTTTCTTCTTTCCGGCAAGCGCCAGAGCATCGACAGCCGTCTTTTGACTGAGCAACCCATCGCGCACCTGGGACTGGGCGACGATGCAATTGGTGAGCATCTCGAAGTCTAGTGAGCCTTGCAAGACCAATTCCAGCCCTAGAGGCAACCCTGTCCGGCTGGCTCTTTTCAGAGCCGGCTCAAGATTTCGTTGACTGATCAACTCAGCTGCAACAAGCAGCTCCCCGAGCAAAATCGGAGACCTTTCGTTCATCATAAGCCCACACAAAGAGGTTTTCGCCCGCCAGTCGGTCACACATTACACAAATGCTGGAATACCGGCTCCTCTATTTTTAAACGAAAAGGCGCGATCAGTAATCACCCCTTAGGGGCCAGGCCGGGCCGTTCGTACAAATCCACAGGTGTTTGTAGAGTTGGTCCAGGTCCGCATTGCATTGCGACAAAGCGCACACCATGAGCAACTACGACCGATCAAACAATCACACTATCGGTGAGAATGTACCAGGCAGTCTTCGAAAATTTTATCGACTACCGGGTGCTCTGGCAAAAAACGCCTGCAGCCGGTCTATCGATTTGTTCTCACTTCCGCGTTCGCGTTCGGGATCACGGTCACTGCTGCGCCTGCGTCTGCCGCGGGAGTGCCTCCGAATGTAGAGAACATCGGAACGAAATTGCGGTGATGCAGGGCAGGCGTTTCGGTCGGTTTGACACCGGCGTCTGCCCAGGCTTTTTCCAATTTCGGCACCAGATCCGTGTGACCCAGGCGCTTGGCGGCGTCGATTGTTTCGAAGGCAAACTGTGAAAACGATGGCGTGCTGCCCGCTCTGGCTCGCGCTTCGAACCAGATGTGTCCGGGCGCTTCCCAGGCATTGCCGCCGACCGCGCTGGCGAATTCGGAGAAGGCTCTGTTGGGAATACCGCTGTTGATGTGGACTCCACCATTGTCGCGTGGTGTCTTGTTGTAATCCTTCATGTGAGCGGGCTGAATGTCCTTGCCGATGGAAGGGTCGTCATATGCGGTGCCGGGCTTCTTCATATTGCGCAGCGCTTCGCCCGCGACATTGTCCTTCCAGATGCCTTTGCCGACCAGCCAATGATATTGCCCGGCCGGGATCTTGTCGGCGTACATATCGATAAGGGCGCCGCCGACATCCGAGAAGTGCTCGTTCAAAGCACCAGGCTGATTGCGATAGACTGTTCCGGCCTCGAACTCGGTTACACCATGGGTGACTTCATGTCCGGCGATCACGCGTTGCATGAAAGTGCGGAACGGGCTCTGAGGTCCGGGTTTACCGTACGTCATGCGGATGCCGTTCCAGAAAGCGTTCTCGAAATTTTCTCCATAATTTACGGTGGACTGCATCTTCATGCCCTTGCCGTCAATGGAATTGCGGCCATGGACTTCTTTGTAGAACTGGCGAATTGCGCCGGTAAAGTCATAAGCCAGATCGACTTCGGAGTTGCCCGTCGGCTTTTGCCCTTCTGAGCGCACCAGCACGCCGTCTACTTCTTTTCCTTGTGCATCAAATACTTCTCGAGCACCGACGCCTTCTTGTGCAGGTTTTGCAGCCTCGGCTTGACGCGCTTCGCGAGCCTGGCGAACCAGTGTGTTCAACCTTCTATTGGCTTCAACGGTCTTCAGAAATTCGGTATTGTTCGGCTGGCGCGCGGCGATTTCGTCGAACACATGCTCAGGAATAAATCCGTGCCTGTAGACCTTGCTTTCCAGCCCCATAGCATTGAGACTGAGCGTTTTTGCACTCTCCACACCACGCATCAATTTGGCGTCCAGACCTCTATATGCGTGCGCCTTCCAATTCATGAAGGGTTGCGCCGCTTCCACGGACAATGCTTTGCCCATAGCCATCGAGCCGAGCTTGGCACCGATGCCGGCTTCCACCATTGTCACAGGCATACCGCCCAGTGTTTCGCCCAGAAGCGACGAGGCGTTGTTCATGTCATCCATGGTTCTTGCTACATAAGCGCCGTGATAGGTCTCTACCAGTGGCTTACCGATGAAATAACCGCCCAGTGCGACACTGGCAATTGCGCCCACCGGCCCTGATTTGGGCAAGATCAGCTTCATGCCGGCTCCGATTGCAGCACCAATGGCGACATTGGGAAGAATCAGGCTCGGATCGAGCGAATGTTTAAAACCTTCAGGAATCTTCTTGATACCATCTACGGTGACATCAGCCATGCGCGTCAGAGCGCTTTCCGGTGCCGCTCGCAAATCCTTGGACTGCGTGTCGGCAATAGCGCCAGCCATTATCTGCTGACTGAGACCGACCTGTGCTTCCGTCGGTTTATTTTCGTTTACTACAGGTTTTTCATCGCCTTCTGCCATAGGATTTACAACCTCATATCGGCTTTGTGCCGGAGAGCAAGGGAGGGAGGACGCGCCACAGCGGGGTGCAAGGTCGTCATCTTGCGCTGTTAGCGCTCGAAGCCCGAACTGGCGGCATGATTTTTCTCGAGTGGAATCGACACACCCACAATAAACCTGACCGGGTAGCCTGTCGATTGGGGAAATTACGCTCAGCGCAACTTTTTAGAAAGGCGAACGGGCGTCCTACAAAAAATAGCAATTGAGGCGCTCAATTCTCTCAGGTTTCTGTGCTGCAACAAGCAAGATTATTGCCCAGTATGGGGGATCGGCGACCTCTCTTGTGTTGTATAGTAGCAATGGTCACAAGAGTTAGCGTTGTGAAATCCAAGCTGAAAAAATGCAAGGAATGGCAAGGAGAATGTACATATATTGCATTGGCAATTCCTTTCTGAAAAAAATGAGTCGGCAAGAGAGGAGCAAGTCCTCTTCTTGCCGACAAAAGCGAAGTCCATCCATAACTGGAGACAGGTGAAAGCCTCAGGCAGCGCGGCTGCTGCGAGCTCTGACGATGACCCTTGCGGTCATATCCTTGCCGGTGCCCGGGAACTTGAACGTGTCCTGACGGGCAAAAACTGCCTCGCTGGAGTCTCTCACGAAGGCACAGGCATCGAAATGGCAGCCGACCAGACTGAGCTTGTGCGACAGCCAGGCCAGCCCGGGTGTCAAACCGACCGGCGGGCGGGCTTCAGGAGCCTTGACCTTATGGTCGTGAACAAGCTGGAAGGTGACGTCCACTTCCAGAAGATACGGCGCCTCGACATGCCGCATGCGGCAAAGATCGAAGTCATCGTGCGTGCACTCGAAACCGAGCGCGAGAAGGGCGTTGACGACAACGCCCTGTCCGGAGGTCATGAGCATGTTACTCTCCACAGTGGAACCACGGCGATCTCATAGAAATCGTCGCGTTCGATTTTTCGGGAAACGGAAGCAACTTACGCTGGCGCGTCAGGCTGCCAGTTGTTTGGTGGGCATGAGCCGGAATGCGCCGGCTCGTCCGCCTGCGCACTTGTGCTCGAACGGGTCGACTGGGTTCGGAAAAGTCCTTTCGAGACGATTCCGAACCCTGCAAAGCGATGTTCGGCCCTTACAGGAAGGACTTCAGGATGCGAGCGTGCGCGCCCTTACCCAGCTTCTCGAGCGCTTTCGCCTCAATCTGCCGGATACGTTCCCGGGTGACGCCGTAGCGCTCACCCAGCTCTTCGAGCGTCTGAGCCACCCCATCCAGCATTCCGAAGCGAGCGAGAATCACCTCGCGCTCCCGCTCCTTCAACCCGGACAGCGCTTCTCGGATGCGCGCTTTCATGTCGTCCTCGACCAGCTTCGCTTCGGGGTTGACGGCATTGCGGTCGGCAATCAAATCGCCGAGTTCTGCACTGCCTTCTTCGCCGATTTTGACGTTGATCGAGACCGGCTCGTGCGCCCATTCCATGAGGTCGTGCACGTCTTCCAAGGTAATGCGCATCTTCTGCGCGACTTCAGTGTCGGACGGCACCCGCCCCCCTTTGGACAGATCGGCGACGACACGGCGCAGCAGCTTGAGCTTGTCCATTTTGCCGGCCGGCAACCGAATGGTGCGACCGCAGTCTCGAACATGCTCGGCGATGGTTTGGCGCACCCACCAGGCGGCGTAAGTGACGAAGCGAAAACCGCGCTCCACCTCGAACTTCTCAACCGCTTTGATCAAACCGATGTTGCCTTCCTGCACGAGGTCTTCGTGAGCAATGCCGGTATAGGAGAACTTGCGCGCACAGGACATGGACAGACGCAGGTGACGGTTGATCAGCTCATCGCGAGCGCGTTCACCATCTCTTCCGCCGGCCTTGATGCGGACAAAGAGCTGGCCTTCTTCCTCGCGCGTGAGCAGCTTGGAGTTGGCGCCCTGGCGAATGAATTCGTCGAGCATGCTGGTTTCTACAGCAGAAGTCGAGAATCGAGTCATTTGTCATTCCCTTCTACAATTTGACCACCAGGGTCAGGCAGAGAACAATTTCCCTGCTTCATACGATGGGAGAGACCGGAGCCTCTCCGCACGGACTTTTCAGTCAATCAGCCGTTGCCGGCAATCAGCGATAGAGGTCGTGCAGATGGGCAAAAACCCAGAGCACTTCCGGATCGTTGTTGCCGAGAGTTTTCGCAAGAATGTCCAAAGCCTTGGAGTAGGCTTCGCGAGCTTCAAAACCGCGATCGGTTTCGGCAAGAACGTATCCCAGGTCGCAGAGCGCAGTGCCGTGAGCCTGATGGTATTCACCGAGCTCGGTGCGGGCGAGTTCGATGGCGTCGCGGCAAAGCCGCTCAGCTTCGTCGTACTCTTTCCAGCGTTTGTGCTCGTTGGCACTTTTCAGGGTGGCGAGTACGCGGAAGAGGGGGTTCTGTTGGTCGGCTGAGGTCATTCACTTCTCCGGTTAAGTCGGGGGCTCGATGGATGAGAGCGAGCCGTCTGGCAGAAGGCTGGACGAGAGTAAGTGCTACACCACGTCATGACGAGCAGCAAAATACGCTGCCGGCCAATAGCCCAAAGAAAAACTAGTTGAAGGTCAGATGGGTTTTTGTGAAACCGAATGGAGATAAAGAGAAATACACTTTCAACCTAAGGAGAAAGACGTTTTCTGAGCATCAAAAAGCTATGTAAAGAGCAGTGCTTTACACCTGGAAACAAAGACACAGTGAGCCATTACAAGGCTCATTCCAGCTTCGCGCGAAGTAATGCAAGCTATTACCCTAACTCTGGCTAATGATCTGCGCGCGTTTACAGACCCGATCTTTGCGTAGCTGGCGCGGCTCAAGTCACACAGATAGCGGCTTTCCTTTCGCTCAGCCTGCGCGAATTTTTCAGTATTGTTTGACTATTTCAGCAACGCTTCGACACTTTCGGCGAATATTTTGGTGTGGATATCGACGTCTTCAGGCATGTGAGCAGGAGAAAACAGAGCCATATTGTGAAACGGCGTTAACAAGATGCCCCGATTGAGAGCAAACAAATGCATAAAACGATCGAGTTCGCCGTCGGCCGCGTTCGCCGCTTCTCCACCATTTTTCGGTGGTGTGGGGTGGAACCAATACTCAGCACGGCAACCCAATTGTTTAACGATCCACGGCAGTCTTTGACGCGCGATCACACTCTCAACCCCTTCGGCAAATCGTTTTGCCAGGGGGATTGTGTGCCTGAATGCCGCATCGGTTAAAACATGCTCGAGCGTAGCGCGCATGGCCGCAACCGAAAGCGCGTTTCCAGCCAGTGTACCGCCGATGCCCCCGGTATCTGCTTCTTCAGTACTGGTCAGCTGCCGAACTTTTTCCGCAACATCGGCGCTAAAACCATAAACAGCAGCAGGAACTCCACTGGCGATCGGTTTTCCTATCGTCAAAATATCCGGCTCTAAATTATGCGCTTTTGTATAGCCACCAGGACCGGTGCAAATCGTGTGCGTTTCATCGATGATCAAAAGCGCGCCTGCCGATCTCGTCAGTTCGCGCAAAGCCTGATGATATCCGGGCTCCGGCAGAATAATGCCGATATTGGTCATGGCCGGCTCGGCCAGAACGCAGGCAACGTCTCCATGCGACAGAGCTTTTTCCAGGGCACTAACATCGTTGAATTC
>JADZFV010000635.1 GCA_020854255.1 Candidatus Melainabacteria bacterium
TGTCAGCGGCGAGTTAAAATCGCGGTGATTTGAGTGAAATACGCATTTATTCGCCGGAGCACTTTTTCTTGTAAGTCCGTCGGCGAAGGCGGTTGGGTTCGTGAGCGCGGTGCCGTACCGATCACGATGGAGATTGAGGGCGCATAACAGTAATGATGGCGATCAGTGATTCGAGATCATTCAGCCTCCCGTTGGTCGGCATATTAAAACATCGGTGAGTTCGAGAAGCGCGGCTACCGCCGCGGTTTAGGACTTTAAAAATCTTTTTTTAGAACCTTGAGCTACAAACTGCTCTTGATCAATTTGAGCGAATAGCAGAAAGAGACGAGCTTCCTGAACCCGCCTCCTTGCTGTGTTGTGTCGGCACGTCTATTCCGGCGCTGGCAGATCCAGCAAGCAGTCGGAGCACCAGTGTTTGCGTGTTTTAGAGTTAAAGTACCATCCCTCATCACTAGCGGTTGCGAGCAAGGTACCTGCATTTAGCGCCCAGTCATTTGAATCGGCGACAGGTTTGTCGCAGGTTCTTAACTGCTCGAAGAGGTCACTGCACACATCACACTGAATCGTAAATGTCGCTCTAATCATCTTTAGTGACCTCCTTCTTGTCGGCATCTGCTGCTTTCGCAGCCTTTTTTGCTTTGCGCATTTTGTCTTTCTCTGCCGCTTTTTCCATGGCCTCTTTCTGACGATACGATTCAGCATCAATCGACACGATCTCCGCTTGGTGCACAAGCCGGTCCACGAGCGTCACCACGCACGCCGCATTGGGAAAGACAGCCCCCCACTCTTGGAATGGACGATTGGTGGTGACAATCGTCGAGCGATTTTGATACCGTGCGGTGATCACCTCATACAGCAAGTCGGCATAACGATTGTCATAGCTAAGGTATCCGACTTCATCGACGATCAACAATCCAACCGTGCTGTACTTCTTCAAACATCGTCTGCGGGCATAGGCTCCGTCAGCCACAGATAGCTCATCGAGAAGCTCGCTGGCCTTTGTGAATCTGACCGAGTGCCCCGCAATCAATGCCTGAAAGCCCAGATTCTGCGCGATCATCGACTTGCCATTGCCATTTGGTCCAACCAAAACAACATTGCTGGCGCCATCGAGAAACTGCAGAGAAAATAACTCGTCTATCAGCTCGCGATCGATTTTTCTTGGCCACTTCCAATCGAATTCGGACATGGGCTTGAATTGTCCGAGTCTTGCTTCCTTGATCCGCCTGTCCATGCTCCTCTGGGCTCGCTCAGATTCCTCTTCCTGGAGCAGAGACGGCAACCAGGGTTGATTGCAATACTCTGCCCAGCGCGCCACTATTGTGTGAAAACCAAGCTCCTTTGCCTTTTTCTTAAGCTCTTCAGTCATGGCTCACCTCCTCGCTGCCAGCGTGCAACTTGTCATATCCAGCCAGATCGTGGGGCACAACGACCAGATTTTGTATACGCGGATCAGCCGGCACAGCAATTGCTACCGGCTCAGGTAGACTTTGTTCACGGCGCCTGCGCTCAAGAACTTGTCGCACTCCCCCTACATGGCAGGCATCCGCTGATACAACTTCAATCACCGCTACTTCCAGTTCAACTGCACCGTACAGATCCAGTAAATTCAATAGCCCTGTGGTCAGCGCACCGAGGTTTTGTCCGCGCTTAGCCGCCAACTCCAAAATCTTCGCTGCTGCCGGGGCTGCATGGTGCAATCGGTCCATACCTCGATGTTTTTTTGCCTCGTGCTTGCGCTCTTTCAATTCTTCGATGTGTTGCGGATTCTCGATTTGTGCGCCCTTGTCCCATGAACGACTGTGGCGTGCGACCTCTGTTAGCCCGTCCATGACGCGCACACTTTCCAAGTCGGCTACCACCTGCACAGTCTTTCTCGCAAGCGTATATGGCACACTGTAGTCGTTCAGGTCGTAACGAATGTAAGGCGTCTTGCCTACCCTGACGGAATGCTTCTCATAGACTGGAAATGGATTTTCCGGCAATGCCAAAAGACTCGGTTTCTCCAGCTCAAATGCCTGGGATACAGTCATGTTACGGTTCTCCGCGCATCGCCTGCCTGCCGCTAAACCGGTGCACCACTCAAGCGCTTGCCGGTTCAGATCGTCCAAATCCGTGTATTCGCGCGCAGCAAAGAAGCTTGTTCTGATAAAGGAAATTGTTCTTTCGACTCGTCCCTTCTCGTTTCCCCGCGCCACATTTACTGGAATCGGTTCGAATCTGTAGTGCTTCGCCAACTCCAACAGCGTTTCGTTGAATCGGATAGCGTCTCCATTTCGCTCGATCACTGCTGACTTTAAATTGTCGCAGAGTATTTTCCTCGGCACATGCTCGAAGAAATTGAAGGCGTCAACATGACCACGCAGCCAATTACCTGTTCCATCACCGAGATAAAAACGTAAAAAGACCATTCGCGACCATGATAAGACCATGACGAATGCCAGCAGCCGACGCTCCGCTTGCCCAATTTTGATCTTGCCGAAATGCGCCCAGTCAACCTGAGCTTGCTCCCCAGCCAATGTGCGCACCCGCATGAATGCTTCGGCCTCATACGGACGATACCGTGCAACAATGTCGCGAAAATGGTCGACGCCACCACCATATCCTCTTGCCTTGACCATCTCGTACAGCCGAGTGGCCGTCAGCTTTGGATACTTCTTCAGTGTTTCTTGCATGAATGGGATGAACTCATCGGCCATCGATCTGCGAATGATCAACTTCTCGCCCGTTATCCCATCTTCCTCTAAAACCCGCTTCACGACTGAGTGATGCACGTCCAGTTGGGTGGCAATCGTTGTGATTGGCCACTTCTCAACACGGAACAAGCGCATTATTGCCGCCTCGATTCCCTTGGAAACAGTCATCGTCTTCTCCTTGTTTTCGTTGTGTACGTCGGCGCAAGTACGGCCATTTCCATCGGCGCACAACGAAACCACACCTACGTCCGCAGCTGACACAGCACAGCGGCTTCAGTGGCTCTGGTTGTAATGCAGGTGGTTTGCTCTCTTCTTGCTCCGCCTGCTCAACTATTACAGGAGAATCATCAGCAGGGAAGGACTGATGCGTCACTTTCTCTCGATGCCTGATCCTGTAGGCCGCTTGACGAGCGGCATGTTTCTTTGCCCCTTCGAAACTTCTCTGATAGCGAGTTCCAGCCAAGCGCACGGATCTTTCGCGGCCCATCTTGGAGCATTCTTCAGAACAGTAACGGTGGCCCTGATCGCACTCCTGGCACATTACCAGCGGGGTGTGACACCACGCGCACGCAAAGACCCGTCCAACTACTTCTTCGCCTTCCAGCAATCCATTAGGCAAAGTGACTGGACAGACACAACTTGTATATACGACACTACAACAGCATCGTCTTCCACGGTGCCTGGGGATCCGAGGTACATCTCGGATCCCTTTCGCTTTGCTGGACTCACTTTCTCAATCGACAATGCGCACGGCAATCTATCTATCGGATATACAGGCGGCGATGGCGGCTAACCAGCGCGCATACCGCCGTATGACTTCGGGTTTACATCGCCACTAACA
>JADZFV010000636.1 GCA_020854255.1 Candidatus Melainabacteria bacterium
AAGTACGGGGTTTCAAGCATTTCGCAGTGGGCGCGCAGAGTGAAAACCCACCCTGACGCGCCCACGCCAATTTACGACTTCAATTGAACTGACGAACCGCTTACTTGCAGGTCCGCGTCACCGGCTGTTCTGCAGCACCGTCGTTGATGTGCTGCACGAGATAGGCTATCGCCTTCTCGTTTGCCGGAATATAGTTCGGCATGCGCTTTGTCACACCGCAATTCGGCGTCACGACCACGATATAGGGCAGAAGCTCTTTTGGAACATTCCACTCCTCCGGCGTGCCGCCGATGAAGCCGATGTTGGGGTAATCCCCCTGCGCATAGATGAATTGCTGCATCATGCGTCCGCACTGCGGGCAATCGTTTTGATCGGTGACGATGACGATGGTCTGCTTGCCGGACTTGTTGACGCGGTCCTGAACTGCAGCCGGTGCTGAAGCATCCCAGGAAGAGTGCTCCTCGACCTGGGCGGCGTTGGCCTGCACGGCGAAAAGCCCGAGCATGCAAGCGGCGAGCATAGAGATGGTGGTTTTGTTTTTCATCGGAATTGATCCTTTTGAGAAACGCTTGTAGGCTTTAGCCCAGGCGTTCCTGAGTCATGTCCGGCTCTTTGAGAGCGGCTTATTGTCAGCGCAAGAAGTGGAAGATCATTGCGTAGCGATGTGGCGTCTGCGGATGGTTCGCCACTTTGATCATCGCGATGATCGGAGCGATCAAGCTCCACAGGACGACGATGAAGATCGTCACGAAGCCTATGCCGACGAGCATGAGCGCAAACGAGATAAGCGCGTAGATGATCATCGAGATCTGGAAGTTGAGCGACTCGCGGGCGTTCTGCTTGTCCACATCGTTGTCGGCAATCGCCAGAATGACGATCGGGCCGAGGATGGAAACGCACAGCGACGTGAAAAGAGCGCACAGATGCGCCAATATGGACATAAGCGAGCTTTCGCCGGTGTTGGCTGTGTTAGGCATGGTGGGTCTCCTGTCTTGAGAGATTGTCGTCTTTCTAGATGGCGTAAAACCGTTTTGCAGCAAGGTTTTACCGCAGGTGATTTTCAGGAATTAGCTCGATAAGTGTTTTCCCTTTATTCCTGCCTGGTTTTGAACGAGCCGGACTAAGGACAACTCTTATCCTTGTCTTAGGAATATTGCCTGCGGCTACTTGTCGCCGCCAGCCGAATTGGTGTTGTTTTCTCGGTTTGATTTCTTTGCGTCGCTGCAAAGTGCGAAGATGACGCCGGTCGAAAACGACAGCAGCGAAACCGAAAGCATGGCCGCTGTCCAATGCGAGCCGACGACGTGCATGAAGACTCCCGTCAGCCAGCCGGATACGACAGTGCCGAAGATAATTGCCAGAAGCAGCAGTCCCAACGCATAAGGTTTTGCCTTAGGCGCCCAGGAATGTCTGTGCAGGCGAATTCCGGTAAACATGCCTCCGATAAGCGCAATTGCTGCCACAACAAGCGGCAAGAGATGATATTGCTCCATGGAGCTGGTTCCTTGTTTTGTGCGAGGACGGAGGAGCGCTCCTCCGTCCTGCTTTGGCTGTCCTGCTTCGCCGTCAGACAGCAGGCGGAAGCCCGCCGCCGCGCACCCGGCCTCTGACCAGGTTGCAGGCGAAAGTGGCTGCCGTGGCAAAGCCGAAGCCGGCGACCATAGCTGTTGTGATTTCGTAAGCCGTCCTGCCTAAGCCCAGGTCATCCACAAGAATGTGGGCAAACCAGGCGGAGGTTAGCGGGCTGAAACTCATGAAGACCAGGTAAAGCGCCACCACGATGGCGGCTATTACCTGTCCGGCAGGCAGCATGAAAGCAGCGATGATCCCCAGGCCAAGTGCGAGGAAGAGCATTGCCAATGTGAGAGCCTCGATGTTTTCCATCTGAGTCTTTCTCAAAAACAGAGTGATGGGCTGGTCGATTTTGCGACCAGAATGGACGGGCCTAAGGGAAATTGCAGTGCAGTTGCACTCCGATTCCCTTGTGCACCCCGTTAGCTCTCAGGCGCCAGAGCCGCGGCAGGGTAGGCATTCTCTACGATTTGCCTGGCGTCGACTTTAGCCGGCAGAGTGCCGAAGGCATGGCCGCCGGCACTGGTCAGTCGTGACGAGACGAACGCGTTAGCTGTCGCCTCGGGTGCATCCTGCAGCATCAAAGAGGCCTGGAGCGCGAGCGCCAGACGTTCTACGAAGCGGCGGGCAGCCTTCTCGCGGGCAGCTGCAGCAGCCTTTGTGGCTGGTGCGGACTTGAGCGCTTTGATGTCGTGCTTGACCGAAGCCACGAACATGTCGTAGCGGCGATTGCGACCGAGCGCTTGGTCAAGTTCGTCGACAACCACATCGAGTGTGTTGGGGTTGGTCGAAACCGCGCGCAGCACATCCAGGCAGATGACGTTGCCCGAGCCTTCCCAGATGCCCAGAACTGGGCTTTCCCGGAAAAGACGGGGCATTGGACCTTCCTCGACATAACCGTTGCCGCCAAAGCACTCCAGTGCCTCCGCCACCGCCATTGGTGCGCGCTTCGAGACCCAGTACTTGGCGATCGCGCTGCCGATGCGTTTGAACTGAGCTTCCTTGGCAGACTTGTCAGCCTGGTCATAGGAGCGGGCGACTCGCATGGTCAGCCGTAAAGCTGCTTCCGACTCCAGGGCCAGATCGGCCAGGACGTTCACCATCAGCGGCTGCTCGCTGAGCAGTTTGCCGAAAGCCGAGCGATGATGGCAGTGATGCATCGCCTGCAGAAGCGACTGCCGCATAAGAGCTGCTGAGCCGATGATGCAGTCCAGCCGCGTGTGATTGACCATCTCGATGATCGTGGGCACACCGCGACCTTCTTCGCCGATCAAGAACCCGAGCGCATTTTCCAGCTCGAACTCGCTGGACGCATTGGATTTGTTGCCCAACTTATCCTTGAGGCGCTGGATGAA
Source organism: Candidatus Melainabacteria bacterium (assembly GCA_020854255.1). Classification (GTDB taxonomy): domain Bacteria; phylum Cyanobacteriota; class Vampirovibrionia; order Obscuribacterales; family Obscuribacteraceae; genus QKMZ01. The sequence continues at coordinate 2,928 of JADZFV010000636.1, forward strand.
GATAGCGTTCTTCTCCTCGTTTGGCTTGAAGCGCGGCACCAGGAAGCAGGAAGGCCCCTTTTCCGTTTGCGCCAGGATCAAGAATGCATCCGACATCGGCGCCGAGCAAAACCACTTGTGACCGGTGAGCAAGTATTCCTTGCCCGGTCCAGCGGCGCCGAGAGGTACCGCTTTTGTGGTGTTGGCGCGAACATCCGAGCCGCCCTGTTTCTCCGTCATGCACATGCCGATGGTGACACCGGTCTTGTGCATGTACGGTATGAACCGCCCGTCGTAATTGTTCGAGGTGATGAGAGGCTCCCAGATTGCAGCGATATCAGGCTGCTTGCGCAAGACCGGAATCGCCGAATACGTCATGGAAACAGGGCAGCAGTGACCGGCTTCGTTCTGGAACGCCATGTAGAGCAGAGCGGCGCGCGCCACATGGGCGCCTTCAAGCGGATCCGTCCAGGGCAGGCTGTGAGTGCCGGCGGAGATAGATGCAGACATGAGTTGGTGATAGCTGGGATGGAAATCGACCTGGTCGATGCGTTCACCGAATCGCGAGTGTGTTTTCAGCACGGGCGGGAAGGTGTTCGCCTCTATAGCGCTGCCAATGCCGAAGGTGCTGCCGGTATAGAAGCCGAAGCCCTTCAGTCTTTCCTCTGCCCAGAGGGCGCCGTAGCGCTTGATCAATTCTTGCAGCAAGGCGTCGCTCTCGAACATGTTGTAGTCGATAAGCGGCCTGGCCTGGTTGAAGACTGTATGAGTTGCCATTTCGGTTTTCCTCATGGACTTTTTTTCAGTCGAAACGAAAAGCTGCACAAACCGCTCTTCTCTCATCTAGCAGAGCTTTCCAACTTCAAACGTGCAGATCTCTGACACCGGAGTGCCTTGAGAACTCGTTTGAATAAGCGTGCTGGCGCTTTTGTGAGGATAGAACTACGGAGAGAAGATAGGGACTTAGAGCCTTATTTGTTAGCGTATTTGGTGAATAAACAGCTATGAAGAGGTGTTACGAAGCACTTTGTAATAGATCTCAATTAAAGAAAATACGGAATTGGAAACGCTCAGTGCATGCGCGTGTATGAAGTTTGACCGGACTATTTTGAGACCGCGCCGAGTGATTTTGAAGCGTTTTCTGTGCAGCAGTTTATCTATCCAGCATCGTGCGAACTCTGTATCCGCTGGGTCTGGACCGATGCCAAGCTATAAAAGTGGACTGCCCGCTTTACAATTGCAGCTCGGACTCGAGTAGCTCGACAATCAGCTTGAAATAGGCTTCTAGGTCCTGGCGAGAGATTGCGTCCGGCATGGATTGTTCGCCTTCATCGACTGTGTCTGCTATGTTGTCGCAATTGGCTAGCAGGAATTCTATAAAGCTTTTCTCCCGGGCATCCGTTCCCGGCTTGGTCAGGAAAGTCTCCAGCTCTGTGTACTCCAGATATCCGTTGCCGTTGCGATCGATTGTGTCAAACGTGCGGTATGCAAATTCTTTGATTTGGGAAAGCTCATAGGAAGGTGAACCTACAGTCACCGAAGAGAACCAAGTGTTATTAGGTTGGTCCGCCATGGTGAGCCTCGCGCGATAATTTGAA
>JADZFV010000637.1 GCA_020854255.1 Candidatus Melainabacteria bacterium
AATCGTTGTATAAGAAAAAGGAGCAATCCACGGCAGAATTTCTTCAGCAGTTTGGTTTTTCAAAAAGTATGGTCGACAGGTTTTTCCGCCCTTTCTTCGGGGGAGTGTTTTTCGATAGATCTCTTTCCACTTCCAGCAAAATGTTCGAGTTCACTTTTCGCATGTTCTCCACCGGTGACACCACACTCCCGGCAGCCGGAATGGGCGCGATATCCAATCAACTTGCTGAAAAGGTTGGTAAGTCGCACATTCAGTTCAACTGCCGCGTTGCCAGCTTACAAGGAAACTCAGTGATCCTCGAAAGTGGTGCGTTAATTCAGACTGATGCAATTGTGGTAGCTACTGAAGGTCCTGAAGCATCGAGATTATTGAACAGACCGATGGTGCAGAAAATGCGCTCGACGCGCTGTCTCTACTTCGCAGCAGATAATGCACCGATGTCCGCGCCAATCTTAGTGCTAAATGGAGAGGACTCTGAACTGATCAACAATTTGTGTATACCGAGCAATGTAAATGCAGCGTATGCGCCGCCTGGGAAATGCTTGATCAGTGTGAGCGTGATCGGGCGCGAGGATCTCCCGGACGATGGCATGAGAATGGCTGTGCTGGATCAACTTGAAGCCTGGTACGGCAGAGAAGTTTCTAACTGGAGACATCTGCGGACCTACAACATCAAAAGAGGACTACCGGACTACGCGGCACCGGCTCTCGGTGAGGTCGAGAAATCGACGCGACTGGAAAGAGGTACTTATGTCTGTGGAGACCACAGGGACACTGCGTCCATCCAGGGTGCGCTGTCTTCAGGAAAGCGCGCCGCCCAGGCTTTGATTGAGGACTTTGAAGCATCCGCACAAACCGTGGCGAGCTAGACGAAAAATCTGCGATGATCTACCCATCTTAGATGGGGTTCTCTTCAATGACACGCTTAAAATATATTTCGCTGGCACTTTGTGCGTCCGTGCTGTTCTTCAACATCGCAACGCCATCTGTGGGCGCCAGAGAGGAAACCAAGGTGAAGGAAACAAAATCTCACAACATCAAGGTGGGAGACAAGGCACCCGACTTTACACTCAAGTCAGGCAGTGGTGTAACAGTTTCGCTTGCCGATTTCAAAGGCAAGAAATCAGTTGTGCTCTTTTTCTATCCGAAAGATGAAACTTCAGTATGCACCAAAGAAGCATGCGCTTTTCGGGATCAATTCCAGGTGTTCAAAGATCTCGGTGCAGAAGTGATCGGTGTAAGCTCGGACTCCGAACAGTCGCATAAAGGATTTGCAGAACACCACAAACTGCCGTATATATTGTTGTCCGATCAAGGCGGTCAACTGAGAAAGACCTACGGCGTTCCTTCAACCATGGGCATCATTCCCGGCAGAGTTACCTATGTAATCGACAGGGATGGCATCGTCAAACACGTGTTCAATTCTCAAAGGGAAGGAGAAAAACACGTCACTGAGGCGATTGCCACCCTGAAGAAGATTTCGACGACCAATTAGTCCGAGATTGGAACCTCTGTCCCATATGACGTAAATTGATCCGTCTGCAGTGGATCCGTCACGTTGTAGTCGAATGAAAATTCCACATCAACCTTGTCCGGCGCACCCTCAGGAAGCTTGGGAAAAGGAGCCGCGTTTCTCAGTGCTTTGAGCGCGGCATCATCTGCTGCTGCAGTCGATGCGTGTTCGATAAAACTGATGTCTGATGCGTAGCCGTCTTTGCTGACTTTGAAAGCTACTTTGGCATGATGATCGTCATTGCCGCGAGGAGGGAACCAGGCTCGCTTGATCCGTACTTGCATTTCATTCATGAACGGCTGAAAATCAACATTATCGCGAACATTATTATCGACGGCAGGCTCAACAGCCGACGCAGGTTCAACAGCGACCTCAGGCTTAATCAGGTAATTCCAAATAACGGATTTGCCAAAGACAGCGTTCTCACAAGCGCTGAACTCGACGGTGCGATTGTAGGACGCTTCGTCGTTGGCGTTGTATGTAAACAAACAAAGCCCAAAACTGGTCATATATAGAAGGATGGGAATCGGCAAAATCAAACCGAATCTGTGTATCCATTTCTGAGCCCCCAGGCTGAGCACATCAACTGAACTGCCGACAAGGAACTTGTCCTTTTTGACGACGTTTACCAGCGAGATCAAATGCAGAGCCAGATAGCCAAAAGCCGGAAGCAGGATCATGGTCGAAATGAAATTCACCCCTCCGTACTGCACGAGCATCCAGACTAGACTGCAAGCGGACAGCGTGAAATAAACAAACCTGAGAATATGAGCGAATGGATTTCGCGAACGACCATTGGACATGGCTGCTCTCCTGAAGGGCGGTGGCGTAGTAACCGACTGATCACTCTTTCTTGATCCTATTTTTGATTTTTGACAGCGCAAAAACCATAGGAAAAACCCCTGGATCTTTTTAGGAGTTTTTGAAACCCGCTTTGTAAGTTAAAGTCAGGCGATGCGACTGAAAACCAGGCGATGCAAATGAATACCGGGCGATGCAAGGCATCGCCCCTACAGTTTAGTTGTTGCTTTCATGCGGTGGAAAAAACATATTCATAGCCGTTTTGTCGCCCTTGAGGGCTGCTAAGAATTTCAAGTTTTGCTCCGTGGCAGCCAGGTCTTCATCACCAGCCGGCAAAGCCATCTTTTTAATAGCCAGGCTGCGTGTGAAATAGTATGCCGATTGAGTGAAGTCCCTTTGCTTCAGGCTGTTCGTGCCCAGGAAATCCAGAATATGAGCAGCCCGCATGCTGTTCTTCCCGAATTCGGCTTCGGCAATTTCCAGGGCCTGGAGCAAATAGCCGTGCGCTTTTTCATATTGATTGTCGACTTGCAAGCTGTGCGCGTGAAGAAGCAGGTTTTGAGTGCCGGAATTACCTTCTTTGCTGAGTTTTTTCAATATCAAAGCCTGGGCGCGTTCTTCCAAAACCATCGCTTCTTTAATTCGGCGTTGAACCTTATAGACTGTAGAAAGATTGTATACATGAATAATCAGGGCCGGATTAGAGGCACCAAGGGCATTTTCCAATATCGCCAGGGCGCGCTCGAACAGTGGAGCCGCCTGGTCGAATTTTTCCAGCTCCAGGTAATATCCGCCCAGATTGTTGATGGCCACCGCCAGATGGTGGTGTTCCTCACCCAAAGTTTTTGTCCAGATTTGAATTGCCCGCTCGAGAAGTTGCTGAACTACTTCCGGTCGGTTCTTTCGACGATTGACCTCAGCCAGGTTGACCAGGCTGTAGCCGACCTCAGGATGATCCGCACCCAGGGTCGCCTCACGAATTGAAAGCGCATCTGCGTGCGCTTTTTCGGCATCGTCCAGGCGATCTGTGCGTTGATAAAGTGCACCCAAATTATCGAGGGTTTCCGCGTAGGATGCGTCTTTCTCCCCCACAGACTTGCGCCGCATGGTCAGCGCCTTCAAGTAAAACTCAAGCGCTTTGGCATCCTCGCCACGGCTCCAGGCGAGCAAACCCAGGTCATTGAAGGATTCGGCGACATCTTCATGGTTCTCGTCCAGGTTGGCATTTCTAATCGAAAGTGACTCCTGGAGTGCTTCTTCCGCTTCAGCAAAACGAGCCTGCTCGATGTACACCAGCCCTAATTCCTCCAGGGCCTTTGCTTTCGAGATGCCGGAGTCCTCATTGGCTTCCAAAAGCGAATCCAGGGCGGTCTTCAGCGAGGCTTCGGCATTCTCATATCGGCCCAGACGCCTGAGCGTTCGCCCTTGATCGGCTGCACATGACAGTTTTTCTAAAATTGACGCGCCACTGTTTGCCATCTCTTCGACGGCAATCGCGTATTCATCGTTAGCTTCCAGATAGCGCCCGGCAGCATACGCAGCCTTGCCTCTCTCATGAGCGCTTACATTGGGCATTTCGTTTCACGCAGCGTGGTTAAAATCCACTATATCAGGACATCTTTATACTGTGTCGTGGAACAGCGCAAAGCTAACGCCGGACTTGTATCAGGCAAAGATAACATTTGTGTTTCAGAGCCGTGGTGGATATACGTAGTCATTCGTAGATTCCCCACTGACGGCTGCCGGGCAGCTGAGATATTGTTAAGCAATCCCTTGCAGCACAAATTGAGGTCCCGCCATGAGCGTATCTGATAACGCGGCTATCAGCCTTTTCGAAAAGGCCAAGAGCGATGACATCGTCACCCATGTGGAAGCTAAAGACCTGGCGAAAGACATCAAACTCGAAGATTGGCAGGCAATCGCCAAGAAATATACCGTCGACGATAGCCTCTACGGCGTTAGACGTGGAGTGTCTGTCGAAGAAAAGGCCGATGAATTTGTCATCCATAATAATGAGCAAGACCTCCGCGCCAAAAGCATCTTCAATGGTTTGAAAAGCCTCGGCATCGTTCCAGTCATGGCGGCAGTCGGCTGGGGCGGCTATTCTCTGGCAGGAAAGTATCTTTTGTCCGGCGGCAGCCCTTACGCAAAGCTCGTTGGTCTGGGCATAGGCGTCGCTTCAGGCCTCATCCACAATAAGATGACTGGACCGGAAATCGAGGAAACAAAGGCAAAACCGGACATTCATATTCCGAAGGTGTCATTGAGCGCGCGCATTGAATCCAAAAGTCTGTCGATGCATGCTTAACTGGCGCAAAGCTGGCGCCTCTTAACATTCCGGAAGTCTGAACGATCGGTCAACGAAAGGCTGCCGAAGTCGTTCTTGCAACTGGATGAAGACAAATTATTGCGGCCCTTGCAAGCGGGCCGCATTTCTCTTTTTAGTTTTAAGTCTGGCTGAAACGCCGATTTTCGAGCTCATGCGGACAACTCTTGGCGGCGGCGTGTGAAGCCATCGTCGCAAAGTGATTCACGGACATGTGAGATCACCTAAAATAGATGTCCCAGTTGCTTAGCGGGCACTTACTTTGCCGCGCCGGGCAACCCTTTCAAAGAGTCCGAACGAGCCTTCAGAGGTAACAGATGGCCCCTGCTTTAAAGAGTCCATACGCTGCAAAAATTGTTTCTATAGGTACGGCTGTGCCGCCGGGCTTGC
>JADZFV010000638.1 GCA_020854255.1 Candidatus Melainabacteria bacterium
TGCGGCAAAGCGGGTTCCTGGCGTGCAAGGCTGGCTCCGAAGGAGCCACCCGTCAGGGTTTAGCCTTGACGCGAGGGCTTTGCCGCTTGGCTTTTCGCCGGGCATGTAGCGCTGGCGCGCTCCAAAACCGATGTTTTTCTGTCTTGCCTGGTGAAGTGACCTGCTGCTGGCCAAAAATCGCTTGTAGGGGATTGTGGAGATTTACCTGAAGAGTTTCAAAATGTTCGCGAGGTCGCAAACGCTAGATTGAACAAGGAGGCAAATTTCTGCTGTTCGAAAAATTGAAAAGCGGTTTCGCCTCACTCGCAGGATACCACTGAGGATTTTGATGCCTACGGCGTTTTGACTGTTTGATAGTCATTAATGTGATGCGATAAGCTACCCATGAAAATTGACAAGGATTCAATAAGCAGCACCATTGGCGGTGAACGATGAATATATTTTCTTTAGATTGTTCGAGAGGCGAAAATTTGTCCACCTTTTTGACCCCACGAAAAGGCGCATTCGAAAGTAAACATCAACGCCGACAGAAAAGCATGAATGCGCCATACTCAAACAGCCGCTCAATGCCACTTCGCAAAGATGGGCGCCTCTGATTTTTGAATTTGAAAAACGAAGAGTGACCGACGAAGGACTTTCGTATATGCTTTTTGGGAGGGAATGCCACAAACAAGGCACCCACGCAGACAAACTCACCTTGGGCACCCCGGCGAAAAATTTTGGGGCCACCGCAAAACCCAGTCAGCATAAGGCTTTGCAGGAATGGGCGCCTGTCGTCTTATCCTGCTACACACAGGTGTGTCGGCCTCCGTACCGAAAACCAGCATTCGGAAGTAACATCAACGGCTGTCCAGTCACTTGAATGCGCCAGGACGAGAAACGGGGCGAGCGGGCATCTCTATTTCTCCTGTTTTGAAAACACAGGGTGACAGACGAAGCTCTTTTCCGCTACGTTTTCGGTAGGGGGATGCTAAAGACATTGACCAGTACTTACAAAAACAGATTGGGCACCCCGGACATTTTTTTGAGCACCCCTAAAAGGTGCCATACAGTCAGCGTCTCAGGCATTGGGCACCTGAGCCCTTATCTGCCTTCCGAACGTCGTGCGCCCGACTAGTTCAAGAGTGCGGTTGCTGTAACGGCTTCCGCAAAGTTGAGCAAAGTGTTCAGTATTTCACCCCAGAAGTCACAGGACTCCATGCCGAAAATGTTGAAAGAGAGCGAAAATCGCGGATTTTGCAAGCAGAGGACCAGATGATACGAGAACCTGATATTGACAAGTTGTGGTATTTGGGAGTAAACCTGTCAGTAGTGTAGATCTGATTAGATATAACCGAATGGTGAACTGAAAAAGGATCGTGCAGTGAGAAATAGTTTGAGTGAGAGCTTGGTAAACTCTTTCGATGCCCCAGTTTCTAAATGCAAAACCGCAGCAAATCTGTTCCTATTCGCGCAAGCCAATTCCTGTGACCATATCGTTCACTATCTGCTAGCTGACCGTGGCCTGGAAATCACAGTTACCTCAGAATTTGACAGATTTGTTACCATCGACTGGTACGCGTCCGACTGCCATTTCGAAGGGGGCAAAGTATCGGAATTTGAAGGGCAATTTCCGTTCAAAATAGAGAAGTCTGACACAAGAAGCGAAATAGAATTGAAAGTCATGAATTCTTCGCTGGGATTGAAGCACCAGATGGATATTAGCAATGAGCAATTTCACTCAGTTGTCTATTGTTCTGCAACTGTGCGAGTGGAGTTTCAATTTGATTCTCGTTCAAAAGAATTGATAAAAATCAGCATTTGCAATTTGAAATCACTAAGTTTGATAGAAAGCGGCGACACAAGCTTACGCTAACGCCTAGCGAACAATTTTCTGTGTGTCGCCGATTTCAGTTTACCACTTACCATTGGTGAGTCGTGCATTGCCACATACAGGACGCCTTTTTGGGCGAAAACGGACTGCAATGATCACGACACCAGTTCCAGCAGCTAAGTAAACTTCGGACCTGGGATCCTGGTGCCGGCGGGAATGGCGGATCGCAGTCTGGATCGGGACAGAAATCAAGCAACATTTTAAATTTTGGCCTTGAACCTGAACCGCCTGAAGACATAGCCATCATTGTGATCGCCGTTATGGCAATAGCACCGCCAACAACAGCCCCTCCTCCTATAGCCGTTGCACAAGTTCCTTCTGGATCTACTCCATTAATAGGATGATTGTCCATATAAGCGAAGAGATTGATGCCGCCTTCCTCTCCTATCGTGTCGCGGCTGAGGAATCTTCCCAATGAACTAGAATAGCCGCGTGTTGTAGTTAGATTTAAACCGCTGGAAGAATGATAGTAGTAGTCACCAAACTGAAAATCAGGCAACAAGCCTCCCTGAAGGCGGACAACCCGACCAAAGGGATCATACTGAAGCTGTGATTGGACCGAACCGGCGTTATTGGTCATCTCGTGAATAGAACTTGTGAATAGTGGGGAAAATACTACTGCGCCGACATTAAGTTGTCCGAACATTGAAGCATGGTTCGGATCGTTTGCAAGGTGATCTGCTGTGAAGAAATAACTGGTTCCCGAAATTTGCTCACCCAACGTAAAAAACTGCGCACTTATGGCAGAAACAGCATCTCTTTGCTCACATCTGCTCTGGTTACACAAAATGAACTGTTTCGTGCTCGCCAGAGAACCGGAAATGGTTTCGACAATTTTGCGATTTTGACCTAACCCATCATACGAAAACTGGCTGTAATTGTTCGCACCCGGATAATCGATCTTTCTTGGCCTGCATGCACCGCTAGTAGTGCGACGGCTGCGTTGACGTGCGAGTTTCCGGCGCTTTCTTCGCGCATGTGCAAAGCCTTCCGTAGACTCATTGTAGACAACTGTAGAA
>JADZFV010000639.1 GCA_020854255.1 Candidatus Melainabacteria bacterium
CGCATATGATATCTCATTGTGGAAAATTATTTCTCCAGACCAAAACGGTGAGTTTTTGATTTCGTTGAATCCTGGCGGTGAGCGACTGTTTCGATTTCGAATGGCGCTTTGCTAAGAGCTTCTATGATTTCAGTTCGCGCGGAATTAAAAACCTGAAGGTGCTGCCTTTAGATTCAGTGCTTTCAACCGAAATCTCACCGCCGTGAAGTTCTACAAAGGCTTTGCAAATTGCCAGACCAACAATCAGGCAGAAAAATTCGGGGAAAGCTTTGTATTGATTTGCACTTAGTGTTTAGCCGCTTACATTTTTCGACCGGATTGCATTAGTCTCTAACCGACAATATCATTTCGATTTTTGTCTAACCATCTAAAATTAGATAGATGGTTAAGAGGCGTTCAGTCAAGTCCGATAACCCTGTAATTGCTTCCTAAATGAGATATATAGGTTGATCACTGTTTTCAGGCGGGCACAATTATCTTGAATATTAAAAACTGGGACTCTGTTGATGTACAAACCGAAGCGCCAGGTTCGCCTGGACCCGATGAAATATCCGCCCCGCATGAGCGACTTGAAGAATTTGCTTCAGGAAGCCACACTAAATAAGGGATGCACTGTCGAGCTGCCGTTTGCCGCGCTCAACAGTCAGTGGAGTTTGACGGTGCGGTCTGAAATCGGCGGCACTCAAGAGCCCATGTGGACACTTTATGAAGGTGAGGGCGCGAGCTCGAGAGTCGTTTGGAGCACGCCTTTTGACGATGTAGAGCTCTTGCAGGATGTCCTGCATCTGTCCTTGCCGCAAGATATCCAGAAGGTGGCCATGCCTCCGGAAGTTGCTTCTCAGGCGCCCAAGCCGGAGTCCACGCCTAATGGACAGGGCGTGGAGTCAGGACACTCCTTTGCGTCTTTTGATAAGTCGAGCGCGTTGATGACAGAGTCACATGCACCATTGCCGGCGTCGATTCCTCAGCCGCAGGCACCCCCGGCTCCGCCGCCCCAGCCACAACCACCTCCGCAGCCCCCGCCACAGCAGATGCCGCCGGGCTATCCACCGGGGTATCCCCAGCAGCAGATGCCACCCGGATACGGATATCCGCCCGGATACGGATATCCGCCCGGTTATCCGCAGCAGCAATTGCCGCCCGGATATGGCTATCCACCCGGATACGTCTATCCTCCGGGCTATCCGCAGATGCCTCCTGGTTATAGCTATCCTCCGGGCTATGGTTATCCGCCAGGTTATGGTTATCCGCAACAGCAATTACCGCCAGGATATCCGCCTCAGCAGCAGATGCCGCAGGGTTATCCGCCGCAACAGGGTTATCCGCAGCAGCCAGACCAGTCGCAAAGTCAGCAGTCTCAAAATTACCCGTCCGGCACTTATCAGGCGCAACAAAATCCATACAGTTCCGGCACTTATCCGGCCGTGGATCCGTATGCATCCGGCACGTATCCGGCTGTGGGCGAAGACATGCTTGCAAAGCGTCCCAATTTCTTGCTTGGCCATTTCCTGGTTGAGGCTGGTTTGATTCCTGAGCCGACACTCGATGCTGCATTGCAGTTGCAGGGCATGGTCAAGAGTGGTTCTCTCAATCCAAAACAAGCAGGCGAAGCCGTACGGCGCGCTCACACTCGGGGCGGCAAGGTGGACGCCAACACATTTACAGCGACACCGGCCAAGAAAGTCGACTCGAAGGAAGTCGAGGGTACTGCACCCCCGCTCGGTCAAGTGCTTATTGAAGCAGGCTTGATTAGCGTTCCTGTGTTGAAAGCTGCGCTCAATTTGCAGGAAGTAGTGCGCACCGGGGCTCTTACTCGTGAAGAAGCTCTTGAAGCTTTCATCCGCGAGCACTACGGTGTTGATGCCAAGAGTGCGCGCAAGGCAATCGCGAAAAATTCCATGGATTCGAAGGTTATCGGTCTGCTTGTGAAAGCCGGGCTGCTTACCGACCAGGACGTGCAGACAGCTTTGGCAGTTAAGAAGAAACACGGCGGCGATATCGTCAAGATTCTCACGGCCGCAGGCAAACTGGACAAGATTTTGCTTGGCGCCGCCAATCAGACTCATGATCTGATCGAGCAAAAACGCTTGAAGGTTGAACAGGCGATCATCGCTTTGCACTACTGTGAGCGCATGCGCGTTTCATTTGATGATGCGGTCGAAGAAATGGGTTGGGAAAAACCCTGATCGCTGATGCCTGAGTCTAAGAAGAAGCTGGTATTTCTTGGTGTTGGTCAAGTTGCGCGCGCGCTGGCCGATCAGGCGGCAGGAGAATTTAGACTGTTTGGCACCACCCGCAGTGCTGAAAGAGCGGCAGTGATTCGTACTCTAGGTATCGAGCCGATTGTTATTGAGGGTTTCGGAAACGGACCGTCTGTCTCTGCATCAGCCGTTCTCGAGGCGCTTGTCGATGGTGCCCACGTAGTCGTTTCATTTCCACCTGCTACTGAGTCCGAAGTTTCAGCCAGCCGACTTGCAGCAGATGCTGACCGAATAGTCTATATCTCTTCCACTGTCGTTTACGGAAAAGCGCAAGGTGTCATTAACGAGGGCACCGCGGTGGACGGAGAATCCCTGCAGTCGCAAAACCGGATAGAGGCGGAACGTAAATGGCTTGAGGTAGGCGCCTCGGTGATTCGCGCCCCGGGAATTTATGGACGCGGAAATGGTCTTCATCAACGTCTCTTGAGCGGAACCTATCGCCTGCCGGGTGACGGCAGCAATTATGTTTCGCGAATCCATGTCGATGATCTGTCCGCAATGATTTTGAGCGCGCTCTTGCTGAACCAGAAGCAAAAAATATTTCTCAGCGGAGATTCTAAGCCTACGACTCACAGAGAGATTGTCGAATGGCTGGTGAAACGGCTGAATCTGCCCTTTCCCGCGTCGATGCCGCTCGAACAATGTCACTACACGCAGCGCGGAAACAGAAAGGTGGATGCCTCAAAGTCACTTGCCGAATTGGGAATAGTTTTGAAATACCCAACTTATGCCGAAGGATATACTCGCGAACTGGAAGCGGCCAAGTCATCTTCGTGAGCCTAAGCATTTTGCTTGTGTGGCGGAGTTGTGGCTCTTTATCCTGGAAACCGGCGTTTTGGCGCATGGAACGGGAAAGTGAAAAGGACATTTCCAATAGGCACAGTTACCATTACTTCTTCTTTCCGCGTATTCAAATAGAAGAGCTGTCCGGTCCTTGATTCGAAGGGCTCTAAGGTCACCGGCACCAACCCAAAGGCACTTTGATTGCGCGAGCGCACAAGATCTTCTTCGATAACGGCTTGAGCTTGCTCTTCGAGTTCTTCAGGCGATCTGTTAAGCATGAATTTTTCCGGCGGCAATATGCGCTGCGTGCCGCCCCATTTTCCGTAAATGCCGAAAATGTTGGGACCGCGGAACATGTCATGCCCCTTTGATGGGACGAAGCCGCGAATCACCCTTGTTTTTTGGATATTGGCGAGCCAGGGACGATTATATGTGTAGTCCCACATAGTGCGTTCACGGCGCCTGAAATCAAAGGTGTTTTCCGGAACCAAAAGAAATGGTTTGTGCGGTTCTGCAAATTCGACTAGATTCGCTTTGCCCAAGCCGAGATCGACGCGTTTGTCTCCAATGTTGGTAATGCAAATCAAGACGCCGACTATCTCCCAGCAGTCGACAATCGTGCATGCGACTCGCACTTGATTGGTGGCAATATACTTGAGAGGAAAGTCCGCATCGGCGAATTCTTGCGACCTGGGGCTGCCGTCTTCCCATTTAAATCGAATGCAGCCCTGTATCTTGGGCGGCTGTTCGAAATTCACGGATTTGTCTTTGATGCTATAGCTGCGTTCGAAATAGTCACGCGAGCGAGCGCGTTTTCCAATTGAATGATAGAAAAGTGCCGTCTCGCGCAACGCATCGGCGAGATCGAGCGAGCGTGTACCCGGGCTGGCTTCAAGAATCTCCAGACCCTTTTGCAGATCAGAGTGTGCTTCTTCGGACCATCCTTTTGCGCCGGCCACCACACCTTTTATAATGTAACTTTCTCCAAGATCGTGTGCGTGCGGGTCGAGCAGCTTTTTGCTGATGTCGACGGCTTCTTTGATCAACGGCTCAGCCTTGCCAATCTTGCCCTGGTGAAATGCAACCGATGCCGCGCCGTGCAATGCGTGAGCATATGCACGGCTTTTGCTTCCATACTGGCTGCGAGCCAGATTGAGGCACTGTTGATACAGCGCGCCCGCCTGGATGTAATTTTCCTGGCGCAAATAAACATCCGCCAGGGCAAGACGAGCAGCAATCAACTGGTTCGACTGGGCCAGCAGTCTTTTTGCTTCCTTAATTGCTTCGAGCAACTTGTTTTCCGCTTCCTCATCGGCTCGAATTGCTGAGGCTTTCAAGCCGGCGTCCATGAGTCGGTCGAACATGCTGGCATTGGAGGCAAGCGGTTGTGTGATTGCTGCCGAGGCCGACCTTGTCGTGTTGCTCGGCGCTTTCACGCCCTCCTCGGCGCCGGGTGCGGCATTTCTTGCGGCTTCTCCTTCGTCCCATCCATCGTTGGCCTGAGCGTGAGCGGGCGTTGCAGTCAATAACGCCAGGGCAAGCGCCAGCGAAATCGGACGTTTGGGTATACAACTAAGCATCTGCGTCGTCGTCATCGTCCTTTTCATCTGCAAAGTCATCATATCCGGGCGGAGATTCCGGTAGTTTAAACCAAAATGTGCTGCCTTTGCCCTCTTCTGATTCAAGGCCCATCTGCCCGCCGTGTTGTTCGACAATTGCCTTGCAAATAGCCAATCCCAAGCCGCTGCCTCCCTTGAGCGCGCGCTCGGGAGTGTTGACCTGTTCGAATCGCTCGAAAATAGACTGATGATATTTTGCCGCGATTCCGGCGCCGCGGTCGATCACCTTTACCTCTGTAAAAGTTGTGCTTACCTTCGTTTCCACCGTGATTTTGCTCTTCGGCGGTGAATACTTGATGGCATTGGAGAGCAAGTTAACGAGCACCTGCACTAATCGGTCCGGGTCAGCAATCAACTGGGCTGAGATGCCTTTCTTCTCCAAGGTGATTTTTTCAATGTGGGCGAGGTTGTGCACGGCATCGAAAGCGCGTTGCACTACCTGATCCATACTTGAGTGCTTGAAGTTCATTCTCAGCCGCCCGGCTTCAATTTTGTCGATGTCGAGAAGATCGTTTATCAGCTTGATCAGCCTGGTGACATTGCGCTCGGCCAGCGAAACGCTTTTCTTGCCATGGTCGTTCAAGCTTCCGTATATCTCCTCGGAAAGTAGCGACAAAAATCCCTGTACGGACGTTAATGGAGAGCGCAACTCGTGGCTTACCATGGAGACGAATTCTTGCTTGATGCGCTCGACTTCTCGGCGTTCGGTTATGTCGAGGATGACGAGCATATAGCGCTCACCTTCCAGGGCCTCAAATTCGTTAACTGACAATTCAACCGGGAATGTACCGCCGTCAGCTTTGGCAGCTTCCAATTCTAGAATATGTCCTTTTCCCTTCGTCAAAAGCATCTGCAGCAGATCTTCCATACCGGATGAAGCGGCTCTGGGAAACAGCTGTTGCACAGGCTTGCCGGAGAGAGCTGCGATATCGCAGCCAAACATCTTTTCGGTGGCCGGGTTTATCGATTCAACCAATCCTTCCTTGTTGATGATCACAAGACCTGTGGGCATGGTTTCTACGATGGTTCTGACCCGTCTTTCGGACTGCTGCAGAGTTTCCATGGCGGCGCGCTCTTTTTCCGCTGCGTCCTTTAGAGCCAGTGCCATTTGATTAAAAACTTTGTCCAGGTGGGCGATTTCGTCGCCTCCACTCAGTGGCGGATTGAGCGGCAGTCCGCTCGCCAGCCTGTAGGTATTGTCCATGAGAACACTGAGCCGGCGCGCCGTGCCTCGATTGAAATATACCGCCAGAGAGACGGCAATGATGATATTGAGCGCTACACCTGCCAGTAGAAGTTGTTTTGTCTTTTCTCTGGATTTGGCCTGCAGCTTGGGGCTGAGATCTTCGATTTTTCTCTCTTCGACAGCCAGAGTATCAAATTTCGACGCCAGCATCGGCACCTTGCTGCGCATGGAATTCAGATAACTGCGCGCCGATGCTTGTTCGCCAGAGTCGATCATTTGCTTTACGGAGCGAAAGTCTGTGAGAGCGCCGTTCAGGAATGCTTCCAGGTCGTCTACTTTCTTTTCCTCTTCAGCATTGCCGCCGACCAGCCGCTTCAATTCTCGAAAAACCTCAGGGATGAGATCGGAGGCGTGCTGGTACCGCTTAGCCATGCTGAATGTGCCTATTAAGCCATAACCGGAGATGCCGGCGGCTTGTTGCGTCATGAGCGAATGCAATTTGTTGAGTTCTTTGGAAATAGCACGAGCGCGCGCCTCCCTTTGCACCTCTTTTTCGGTCTCGTTGAGCATCTGGTAAAGGGTGGCGACGAAGCCCAACTCGAAAATGAGCGGGATGGCTACGAGAATTAATCCTTTGTGGGATAGCTTGAGTCTCAAAGCGTACCGATTTATTTGCCGCCGGAGTTCAGGACTGGGCTCGCCTACGGACGTGTCCTAAGTTGTTATACCTCAGGCCTGGTGTTCCCATACTGGAGAGCTGGGCGATGAGAGTCCGGACTCCGCAAGGCAGCTGGGTGAAGCAGCAAGCGGCCGCCAGGATGGCGGCGCTCCCAGGTGTTTCTGCCGTCACTAAGTGAGCGACGCCTGGCGCCGCTCCTACGATTTCAGCTCGGGAGCGTGGAGCTTGTAGCCGACACCGTGCAGGGTCTGGATAATGGAATTCTCGCTCTCACCGTCGATTTTTCTGCGCAGGCGTTTAATGCATGTGCGCACGGTTTCAGGCGCCGCGTCGTGCTCGGAGCGCCAGACGCGGTCCAGCAAAGCTTCGGCACTGAATACTTGATTCGGATGGCGCATCAGGAATTCGAGCAGAGCAAATTCTTTAGGCAGCAACCTTATTTCGGCACCACTTTTGGTGACTGCAAAAGTGCGCGGGTTGAGGCACAAATCACCGGCTTTAAGAACGTTGTCAGTGACTGTTTGCGGGCGTCTCAGTAGTGCACGAATTCTCGCGGACAACTCTTTCATGTGAAAGGGTTTCGTCAAATAATCGTCCGCACCGGAATCGAGTCCTGCCTCAATGTGCTCGGTTTGATCCTGACCTGTGAGCATCAAAACCGGTGTTTTTCCGCCATTTTGGCGGAATTTCTTCAGGATCTGAATGCCATCCATAACAGGCAGCTGCCAGTCCAAAATAATCAGGTCATATGGATAAATGCCGATAAGCTCCATGGCCTCATCACCTTTGGTCGCTGTTTCGACGAGATGATGCTCATGCTTGAGCCAGTCTTCGACTATAGAGCGCAGATCGAGATCGTCTTCAACTACGAGAATTTTTGGCATATCTGTCAGGCTTTGGCTATAAGCCGCGGCTCTAGTTCCTCTTTTCCTCGACTTTTGAATTGAGTTTGATCACTGCGCCCGGCGGCGTGGACGAATTGTTGCCGCCGAAGTTGATTTTGACAGGCTCGAAGGCATCGGGATCTTCGATGCCGAAGTATGTTTGGGGCTTGAAACCCATGGGACCGGCGATAAGCACGGAAGGGAAGGTCTCGACGGCGGTGTTCATTTCACGCACGTTGGCGTTGTAAAAACGCCGCGCCTGAGAAATTCTCGTTTCGGTATCGTTGAGGGTGTTTTGCAACTGATTGAAATTCTCATTGGCTTTCAATTGAGGGTAGGCTTCGCTGAGGGCCATCAGTTTTGTCAGCGCACCGGTCAGCACGTTATTGGCCACAGCTTGGGCTTCCGGCGCTCCAGAAACTGCAGCCGCGCTGTTTCGCGCCTTGATTACAGCCTCGAGCGTTTCTTTCTCGTGACCCGCGTATCCTTTGACGGTTTCAACAAGATTGGGAATCAAGTCATAGCGGCGGCGCAATTCAGTCTCAATCGCCGACCAGCTCTCCCTGACGCTTTGCCTGAGCATGACCAATTGGTTGTACGTGCCGATCATCCAGAGTGCAATCACTCCCAGGAAAACCAGCATTCCTATCCCTATGTACATGCAAACCTCCCTGCGGTGGTTCGATTATACCCCCGGCGCACAGGCATCTGCCGGTTGGCAACACCCCGCGCCAGGCAGTTTGGGACGTCAGCAAGGGCTTTTTCCATGGGAAAGCTTCATCATTTCTTCCCTTGACAACCGCAGTCAAGCTGCCGTACCCTTTAATCGCCCCAGTACGGCGCTTACTATAGATGTTAAAGCTACAGCAAGCCGAAATCGATCGACTCAGATCCATGTCGCCTGCGGATCTCGATCGCCACCTGTTCTGGATTACAGCAATATCAATCGTATTGGGATTCGCGGTAAGCGGAGCCTGCGGGGTGGGATTTGCCATGATTATGCTTTGCATCGCCGGGCTATTCCTTCAAATCGCCAAGAGAGCAAGTGGGCCTGATTCGCCGCTTTATGTGGTGACCACCCGAACGAAGCTATCGTTCCAGACCTTTTTCCTTTCGGTTGCCGCCGCTTCGATGCTGCTTCTATTATTCAAGACGGGAATCGATGGCGCCATGAATTTCATGTCGATGTGGGCATTAATGTTTTGCCTCGTCTCGCCCGTCATCAAATTCACATCCAGGCAGTGGAGAGGGGTAGCCCTTGTCGCTCTGTCAATTTCCGTTTTATTCATCGGCAACCTGGCTTATGGTTTCATTGTCCACTTGCCGGTATTTGCTCGACCGTTAACGGTTTTGCCCGAGACCATGCAGATTGTCTATGCCTTGTACGCATTAGCCGCTCTGGCTCTGATCACCTCTGTTCTGGTGGCGGCAGGTAGATTGACAAAGTTGTGGAGTTCGCGAGGTGACCGATTATTCGGTGGCAAAAGAGATAGCTGGAGTGGCAAAGTTTCCGGTTCTCTTCGCCGCGCCACAAAACAAGTCGTCGCAGAGCTGCCCGTCTATGCATTTCTTTTTTGGTATCTAGGAATTGTTTTCTTTTTCACTGTTCCTGCCGGCTGTGTAGGAGACATGTTGACGGGCACATTCATCGCTTCTGCTCGTGACGCCAATGTTTATCCGTATTACACAAATACACACGACAACGGTGCGGGCCTATGCGTGCCGCCTCTCACTTCAGTCGATCCTTTGGCTGATGGTGTGGATAATCCGCCAATTTCCAGGACCATGGATGAGGAAAATTTAGGCACTTTTGAGACGGGTGAGGAAAACTTCAGCCAACCTATTTTTCACTCAATTGCCGGTGACATGTTGACTGCGCCCGACTATTTGTGGAGTGTGCCCAGCAAGTTTCAATCTCTGATGATGCGCGAGTCCAATATCACCGAAGCCATAGTCAAAAGCATAGTCGCCCTCGGTTTTATTGTGCTGCCTTTCACCTTGATCATGCGAGGGGCTCAGTTCTACGCAGCTTTGACTAGGCGTCTGATTGGCTCGAAAGGCAGATTGCGCCTGTCTGAGTCGGCGCTTGCTGCTCTGCGCGACACAGGCGACAAACTGCGCTTGAAGTATGAGAGCCGATTTTTCTCTCAAGCCGCCCGCACTTTCTGGTGGCTTCTTTTCTGGTATGTTGCGGTGTTTTCTATGGTGGCCTTTACCGAAGGCGGAATCGGCAGCTGTATTCGCAGTTGGATAGACTTTTCTCTGCGCGATAGCAATTTTTTGCGCGTCTCGACCGAAACCAATTTGCAAATGCGATACTTCATGGCTGCACTTTTGGCCATGTATATGTGCGGACCACTGGCTGTGACAGGATGCGTGTTTTTGCCCCACCGTTCCGGCCGACAAGTTGTCGTAAATGAGGATGGAATATCACTTCCCGATGGACCGTTCGGCTCGATGTGGTTGCGCACTTTTCGTCTCTATGTAGACATTAAATCGGTGTCTCTTAAAGGAAAGACGTTACCGGAAATCGAACACGCCAAAGATAGAAGGCGTGTAAAACTGCAATTCCGCACAGGCGGCTCGCTGTCATTTCGTGTAATGGACATGCCCCCGGAAGATCTTCGCCTCCTTTTAGAGCGCATCGACGAACATGCCGAAGACTGCAAATTCAGCGCTGAAATCGTCGAATTAAGAGTGAAGCTATCCAAAGAATCAGAAACCAAAACCGCCCATGAGTCCGCCACCAGAAAAGGCAAATTCAAATCATCGATTTTTGTTCCATTTGTAGGTGGCGAAAAAATCGACAGACATGAGCTGCGAATTGTGAAAGTGCTCGCCAATAAGCCACTGTCAGCGGTGTACCTGGTGCGGCTGGCGGATGGTAGGCTGGCTGTGTTAAAGCAGCTAGTCATGCCGAAAGACGACGAAGCCTCTCGCGAACATTTGCGAATCTTTCAGCGAGAATGTGAATTGATGCGCGAATTGCAGCATGAAGGTATCGCTCGCGTGCTTGATGCATTCAACGAAGGAAATAGTCATTTTCTTTTGCTTGAACATTTCAAAGGTCAAGACCTGAAAACTGTCGTCGATACCTTCGGTGCCCGAACTGTCGAGGAGGTCGCCGGCTGGGGACTCAGTCTTTGTGAGGTTCTCGACTATCTTCATTCACAAGAAATCATTCACCGCGATGTCACTCCCGAAAATATTGTGGTCGGCGAGCATGCCGGAGTGCGATTGATTGACTTCGGGGCCGCCCATCAATTCATTGAAGGAATCACCGGTACGCTGATTGGAAAGCAAAGCTATGTGGCGCCGGAGCAGCTAAGAGGCAAGGCAACAAAACGTAGCGACATTTACAGTCTCGGTGTAACGTTGAGTTTTCTCCTCACTGGAAAAGAACCGGTCGCGCTCATGCAATGCGAGCCGGAATTGGGCAACAGCAAGTCGGCTGTTTTGATGCGGAAGCTGATCATGGCAATGACTGACTTCGAAGAAGAACGTCGACCTGAAAACATTCAAGCCGTGAGACAGATTCTTCTGGCGATACTAACTGGCAATGTGGTGGCTCCCGACCTTGGACTTACGAAACCAGAGATCGGAGCCACGAAGCCGGGCAGCCGCGAAGATGTACCCGTTAGCGATGCGGAGCCCCGCAGCGAAGATGTACCCGTTAGCGATGCGGAGCCCCGCAGCGAAGTGGTGCCTGTTAGCGATGCGGAGCAAAGCAGCGTCATTGCGCCGCTTGGTGATGTGCATACCGATGACGGACAGAACAACGAGGAAGCGAAACTGATTGTCAGGACAATCAAATTGATGGCGGATGCGGTGCCTGCGGAAACCATCAAAGTGGAAAGTCCAAAGAAGAAAGTCAAAGTGAAACGACGAGTCGACCGTGAGAAACAGTGATGGCTACAAAGAATCGCAAGAAGTCTGCGAAAATCGTTGCACCGGAAACAGCCTTAAAAAAAGTCCCGGCGCAGGAGATAGTTTCCGAGACCATTGCCGAAACTGTTCCCGAATCAATTCCCGAATCAATTCCTGAATCAGTTATTCAATCAGTATCCGAAACCAAAGGTGTGCAAGACGTTGAAGCCGTTCTCGCGACGCTTAGCGAGTCTATTCCCGAACCACAAGCTGAAACTGCACCTCTGTCGGATCCTAAGACCGAGTTTGCTGATCCGCATCTTAATGCGCAACTTCTTTGCGAAGAGAAAGTAATTCGCAAATATCGAAAAATCATGAAAGAAAAGCCATGGCTGGTCTGGGCTGCGATAGTGGGAGCGCCTTTTGCTGTCTTTTTTATGTCGAAGCTATTGATGATTCTGGCGCCGATCATGGTTTTTGTTTTGCTCACGTTTGCTTATCAGGAGCTCAACAAGTATCTGCCATTTTCTTTGAGGGAAAGCTTTGAGCGTTGGTTTTCGCGACTGCCTGTAATAAATAAGTACGGCGGCCACGTCTATGAAGGTATCCGACAAATTCGCCCTTTTCTCATGGCCGGCGTGACTTTCTGGTCTGGACCATTTCTTGTGGTCTGGATGCTGATCACCTACGTAAGAAAAATGTTTTCAAAGAAGGAAAACTTTGTGCGCGCGGATTTGTTTTCGCCCGACAAAATAATTATCGAACAGTCGGTTTCCAGACCGGTAGAAGACGAAGAGGATGCCAATTTTTACCATTCTCCCGCGTTTGCCATTACGCTATTGGGCATATTCGCCCTGGGTCTTCCTGCCGCCGTTACGGTTGTTGCATACAATGCTTTAGGTATTGACGCGATTCTGGGTTTTCCTTCAAGAGAGCCCGGTTTTAATACCAAGATTATTCTCTGCGGCTTCTATATTTCCAGCTTCGCATGGTGTATGTGCGCGCTTTTCTTCAGAGCCTGGTTTACATACCCGCTCAATTTTTACAGCAATGCGTACGATGTCGTGCTGGACGAAAATGCAATCGATAAGAAGAACATCAAGGGCTGGTTCGCAGAACTGGTTTGGTTTTGCTATCCGGAATACTTGCCGGTGAGAATCAAATGGAAGAATTTGCACCAGGTCAAAATTACTCAAGGCGGATTCGGGCGATTGCATCCGTTGCCTGACAATTTGTTTTCAAAGGATAGCCTCGTCTACAGGTTGCTCAATCGCTGTGCGGCATATACCGATGCAATCGTAGACCGGGTTGGGCGCTGTGATTTTGTCGAGTTTAGAACTGCAGGGGCGGTCGCGCAATCGATAAAGCTCAGACTCTGGCAAATGACGAAGGAAGATCGCGCGCGCGTGTTCTATGCCATCAGAAAGTGGGCACCGCTTACGGTGATTCCGGAAAACGTGCAGCAAGAATTGTTGGGATCGACTGTTCTGGCGGAAACGCGTTATACGCAAATCTGGTTTGATCTGCTCACCTCAAGGGGCGAGCGCCAGAGAAAACAATTGCTCGAGCCAGGTGATCGTTTGAAAAACGGAGAGCTTGTGGTGACAGGCAAACTCGATTCTGGCGGTCAGGCCAACGTCTATCTGGCGCGGCGTGAAAATGGTCAAACCCCGGCATTAATGCCGGTGTCTCCTTGTGAGGATGAACCGGTTGTGATCAAAGAGTTCATTCTCACCGGCGACGAAGATATGGGTAACTTGATTGAATCAGCTGCCGACTTTGAAAACGAAGGCTCGATTCTAGCCCGTCTAGACCATCCTAATGTCGTGAAGTTGCACGATGTATTCACTGAGGACAGAAGGGTTTATCTCGTTCTGGAGCATGTCGAAGGTCAATCGCTTCGGCAATTGGTTTCCACGCAAGGTCCGGTTTCGGAATCTGAGGCGCTCAGGCTGGCCGGCGAAATGTGCAAGGTGCTCACCTACCTGCATCAGATCGTTCCGCCCATTGTGCACCGCGATTTCACTCCCGACAATCTCATTTTGATGCCGGATGGCAGTCTGAAAGTAATCGATTTCAGCGTCGCCGGAAGTTCTGTCAATGTGAAAGACGGCGATTGTGTAGGCAAACACTCCTACACCCCTGCCGAGCAATTCCGCGGACAGCCTTGCCCGCAAAGCGATCTGTACGCCCTGGGCGCCACGCTCTACTTCTTGACTGTCGGCGCCGACCCGCCGCCGATTACGCAGTTGCACCCGGCCGCCAAGGTGGAAAACCTGTCTGCCTCTTTTGACTCGATTGTCGCCAGATTGACCGCCAATTCTTTGCAAGAACGCTATGAAACCGCCGCCTGGTTGGATATTGAGCTTTCGGCGTTGCGCGAGAACTCATATATAATTGTTTGATTAAAGAAGCCGATGCCAGGCGGTACAGCTATAAGAATGGGAATAGTTTCTCAACTCGACCAAGTTCGCCAAAGTCACTGCCATTTCAATCGCTCCAAGCTGTTCAACCAACCCAAGAGGTTACTCGATGAAATTCTTCAGCTTAAAGGTCGGCGGGCTGACCAGGCTGATTTTGTTGGGGTGTTTTCTGCTGCTTTCGACGAGTGCGGCGCTGGCAGATCGCATTAAGTCCTTTGATTCGAACATCAAACTCAGCAAAGATGGAACCGCATCCATTGAAGAAAAATTGGTCATTGATTTTGGCACCAATAGCAGGCACGGAATTCGTCGTCTTATTCCTGTGGTCTACAATCGCAACGGAGGAACCTACACGATTCCTCTCAAGTTCACAGCCGTAAAAGACCAAAATGGCAATCCATATCATTTTGAAGCGAGACAGGTCGATCGCAGTATTCTTTTGCAGATTGGCGACCCGAACGTACAGGTCTCCGGTGTCAAGACATATAAAATTGATTACGATGTCAGACGTGCAATCAATTATTTTGACGGCGCGCCTGAGTTTTATTGGAACGTCAATGGCAACGAGAGCAAATTCGCTGTCGATTCCGTGACAGCAAAACTAAGTGTACCTGCCGATGTTCGTATCAAAGACATAAAGACGACTTCGTATGTCGGATACTTTGGTTCGAAAAGGCATGCCGCAGTCACTCGCGAAGCTAACGATATTGTATTTAGTGCCAAGAATTTGGCGCCTGGTGAGGGTATGACTATTGTCGCCGGATTGCCCAAAGGCGCGATTCCGATGCCGACCCAGCTGCAGCAAGCTACGGATAGTTTGATAGATTGGTATCCACTTTTTGTGCTGCCTTTAGGCACCTCGCTCATGTTGTACTTGTATTGGTTTTTCCAGGGCAAGGATAAAGGAGGTCGTCGAGCAGTCGGTGTTGAATTCACACCTCCCTATGATCTAACTCCTGCCGAAGTCGGTACATTGATCGATGAGAAGATCGATCTGCCCGATGTTACTTCGACTCTTATCGACCTAGCCGCGCGAGGATATCTGAAAATCAGACAGTTACCTTACAACGGTATTTTGATGATGAGCGACAAGGACTATGAGTTTACGAAGCTGTCGCCACCTGCTGGTGCAATTCCACTGAAGCAGCACGAGACTTTTTTCATGGCCGCACTGTTCGGATATGTGACCGACACAACATACTTGTCTTCACTGCAAGGAAAATTCCAGCCGCATATTATTGATATAAAAACATCAATCTGGACTCAACTCATGAATGGCGGATACTTCACGCGCCATCCTGATTCCGATCGCTCTATCTTCCGGACAATCGGACTGTTCTTGATTCTTTTTGCCGGACTGTACATGATGTTGAACACCTGGAATAACGCCGTGGCCGGCGCGGGTGGTCTGGTCATTTCCGGATTGATCACGATGCTGTCGTCCGGTGCCATGCCGTCGCGCACGGAGAAGGGTTCGAAGGCATTGGGCGAATGTTTGTCCTTCAAACGTTTTGTTGAAAAAGCAGAGAAAAAACGCATTGCTGTTCTGGCAAAAGAAGACCCGACAATTTTTGGCAGGTTGCTGCCGTATGCCATGGTGCTGGGTTGTGCTGATACATGGGCTGAAAAATTCAAAGAGTTGCTCGTCGCTCCGCCGGACTGGTACCAACCGTACAACAATGGCAATTCGTACAGCACCTTCGACCCGGTCTGGTATTTCGATGATCTGGGACAAGGCATGTACTCAATACAATCCGGATTCAATCAGGCGCCTGTAATCCCCAGTTCAAGCTCCAGCGGTGGAGGTGGTGGCGGCGACGGTGGTTGGGGTGGTTTCGGCGGTGGTGGCGGATTCAGCGGATTTGACGGCGGCTTTAGCGGCGGCGGATTCGGCGGCGGCGGCGTTGATTCCTGGTAATCGTCTCAAATAGTGTTTTCCAGAAAGCAAAATCAAAAGTTTTCCAAATTTCTGTTTCAAAATGAGACTCTCATTTTTGGGCGATTAAACTTTCCCAATGCGATTGCTGGAAATCTTTGGACAGCCCCGCGCTTCACAACTTGGCGCTGGACTGATCCCTCAAAATAGTGCGCCCGCATGCGGTTATCAAGCGATAAGTAATCGCTCACTTTGCTCGACAACGATCGTTCAACGACTTAACATAGGAGAGTCAGTTTCAACTGGATCTGATTGGTGTGCGCGAGGAATTGGTAGTTGTTGCAAGAACTGCACAGTAACATCAGTTACTTGAAAGAGTACATTTGTCCCGTCTCTGAACTCGAAGACAATCTTGTAGAGGTCAGGGATATATTCGGTGGATTGCCGCCCGGTATCATACCCGGTGCCTGGCGTAAGGGTCGTGGATATTACGCTCGCAATCTGGCTGGTCCAAAGCCGACCAAAGAAATTATTCAGTCTGTCGATCAATACCTCTTCTACGGAGACCCCAGCCGCAATCTGTTTGCGCTCGGACATGGATTTGATGCGCAGCGCCAGTGGGTGATCGGCAACATTCTTGCCGATGGTTCTCCGGCGCGCAATCAAGCAAGCTATAGAAAGCTGCCCTTCGAAGTCAAAAGACGTGCGCGCCTCTGGGGTGACCGTGTCGCAGATTGCCTCGATCTAGTTGATGAGTCCGACAGCATAGAAGTTCTAAAAACTGCGATTGTTTCTCTCAAAGCTTTATTGTTTACCGCTCCGTCCGATTGCGATGCGCAAGGACTGCGCTCCGTGATTCGCCATCTGCGCATGGTGCTTTCGCAACAGACGACCGAAGGTTGCTGGGGCGTGGTTCGATAGTCCTTCAGTTGCGGTCACAGGCTCAAGACGTAAAAAACTACGCCGGTGAAGTAACAGATATAGGCAAAGAGCGCAATCACGTACATGTAGTATAGATAGATTTCTGTTACGGATTCATTGTTGACGTACGGAGATCGGCTGAAACGCGGCTCAAACATTTTGTAGCCGATGAGCATGATCGGCAGCAAGATCAACACCCAGGCTAGTAAGTAGGCTGCAGTGCATATGCTCTCTTTGGAGACTTTTGAAAGGACGATCCGGGCTGTTTCGGGAATTTTTGCACTGGTGCTCACCGGTCTGTTGAATTCTGGCTCACCGCCTGCGGTACTGCTCATCAAAAGGGTCTTCTCCGAGTCCGGTTGTCGCAACAAGGTGCCCCTGTCGTCTGTTGCAACGATGAAGAATGACGCTTTGCTTTTGTCTCTCGTGCCTGGCACAACTACGCATTTGATCAGTGACCTGGTGTAAGCGGCTTTCTCAGCAAATTTGACAATGGATCGCTGAGACAAAGCGTGGGGGTCGAAAGTTCTTGTGCGCCTGAAATAGTCGACGAGCTGGTCTGGGCGTCCTGATGGTTCAAACTCACCAAATAAGATGTTTGGTGTTTCCTTTTGATGAGTGTAGGGATTTTCGTAAGTGAAGCGCGCACAGAATTCCCGTATTTTTGCTTTTCTAGATTCATCAGAGGAGAGCGTATTTGCTTTGTGCAGACCTTTGCCGAATCTCTCCATATCCATGATTGTCGAAATTGTAGGCGCGCTGCCAGGCTCGAAGGTTCGTCCATTTGAATCAAATAAACTGTCTGCGCTCTTATACAGGACGACATCTCCCTTAGGAGCATGCACAAAGAAGTACTGTAATTCGCGCCACGGATTGCTGAGCGTGATGTAATCGAGTTTACTCTCGCGATCGACTGTTTTAACGGACAGCTTGTTTTTCGGCAAGACCTCAATTGTCTGCTGCGAATCGCTCGAGCGAAAGATGTCTTTCTCGTGGACAAGCGGCACTTGCACCATCTCCCCGCCGGAAAGATAGTAAGTCGCTGAAATTATGACAACAAGCAGACCGAGCGAAAGCGGCAAAGTCAGAAAGGCAATAGTCATACGCGGATGCTCGCGCAGCTTTCTCAGCGCCTGCACCAGAGGGTGGTTGGATACCTGTTCATCGGCGTTTTTCCAAATGCTCGGATCTTTAGTTTTCGACACCGGCATTTCTTTCCATTTGACGTCGCCGACCTTTCCTTCCATCAGGTCGCTTTTCAAAAGTTCTGGGTCTACATAAGTATCTCTGCTGGTTTTGGCCTTGCGCCTGATGTCGTCCGCCAATCCCTGATTGGTGGTTTTATCCTGCAAGAAATTTGCGTACGCTTCCAACACACTGGTCAAAAGCGGATGTCCGAGCATTAAAGTTTTTTGAGCGATCTCGCTGGCTCGCTTGTATAAGTCTCGCGCTTCCTCAATATTTGAGAGGTGCTCCTGTGCTTTGGCAGTTTTAAAATACGCAGTTACCAGGGCTGCTGGACTGGATTCCTTCATGCGCTCTCGCATCGCCAGAAGTCTTTGATAAATGGGCAGTGCCAAACCGAATTTGTCCTGCCAGTAGAAAACATCACCGAGCGCGGTCAGGCAATCGGCCATGGCTTTGCTGTCGCCGGCGTAAACCTGCTCCATGATTGGCAGGCAGGCAGAATACAAATCTTCCGCTTGCGCGAAATTCCGCGCTTTGACGGAGGCTTCTGCGGCAGCCATCATTTGTGCGCATCGCGTTTTGTCGATGCTTATCTGTTCTTCAACCGAGACAATTGTTGTATCTGTCTTTGTCTTCGATTTTAGATTCAGCTTTGGTTTTGGTTTTGGCTTGAAGAAAGGCATTCTTAAAAGAGACTTCGAAAAAAAACATGATCTCTTTCTTGTTTTACCCCGATCTGCCGGTTTATTCCGCAATAGAAGGCACCAGCACCAATACCGTCACGTAGAGTGCAGTTAAGAGTGTGATCGCCTTCATTACTTTATAGGAGCCCCATCTTTGTAAGAATCGATTCGGTTATCTTTCGAGCTTGCCGGCCGTAAGCATTTTCGTTTGCTCGCACATTGGTTGCAAAAATGTATGATTTATCCCCATGTTTCACCGCGCCGACAAACCAGCCGAATTGAGCTTTTGGACCGGTGCCGGTTTTTCCAAATAGCGTGTTGTTTCCTTCAGTTTTCAGTTTGATGAGCTGCCGAACATCACTCATCGATTGTTTGGAAACCGGCAGCTTGTATTCAAAAAGACGCGACAAGAATTCGACTTGCTCATCAGGAGTAACTTTGAGCGAGCCGTCATTGCCCAGCCAAAAAGTGGTCAGACCACTGGAACTGTCTTCATTGCCGTAATTGAGCTTATGCAAATATGTTTCCATGCGTTCTTTGCCGATCTTTTCGGCGACGCGCTGGAAGTACCAGACTACAGAGTCGGTCATTGCACTCTGCAAATCTTGATCCTTGTTGTGGGTTTTGATTTCTCGTTTTTTTCCATCCCATTTCATGCTCGAGTCTTTCACTTTGAGGACGCCCGAATCCAGTGCAATCAGCGAATTGACAATCTTGAAAGTGCTGTTGGGATTGTCACGCTTTTTCAAAAGCCCATCGTTATATCGGATTGTCGTTCCGTCACTGAGGTCCTTTATTACGAATGACCCCGTGTATCCCTTAAATTCCTCGGAGATTTGAGCGTCGTTTAAGGGTGACGAAATAGCGGAAAACGCCGGAGTAACCGTGGCAAGCGCCATAATTAAAGAGACAGCAAGTTTTCTCAACATATGCTTTCCTCCCGGGCGATGAAGTGTCGATGTGACCATTCTGGGCGCTCCAGGTAAAACCATCTTGCTTCGTTTGTTAGGGGCGGTAAGATATCTGTTGTTTTGTAGATTGATTGATTTGTAGATTGGCAGATTTGTGGATCGACAGATTTGCAGGTTGGCTGATTTGTAGATTTGTTGATTTGTCTATGCGGAACATTCAAGCGCAGATTTGCGTCGGTGGGCATAATACATTTAGTAGCTAGTTACAGTCTCGTGGTTTAACGAATGCACCCCCGAAGCCAGCAGGCTAGGCTGTCACCATCTTTAATCGCTCGCAATTGCTTGAGTGCTGCCCTGGCATTCTGCCTATTGGGCGCACCCCTGTCTGTCTTTGCCGCCGATACTGATGAAGCGGCGCTGGCGCGGGCTGAGACAATTCTCTTCGGCGAGCAGGTGCAGGGGGGTGAACTCAGCGACCGCCTGGGTCGTGTTGAAAAGCGGATTTTTGGCAGGCGCAAAAAAGGTACTGACGAAGAGCGCATCGAGCGCATCACGTCGACTCTCTTGATTGACCGGAAGAAACTGAAAATCACGAAGACGGCTGGAGAGTTAAAGAATAACGCGGAGCAGCCACCTGAGCCGCTGGCAGACAAGCAGGCTGAAAGTATTCCTGAAATGAAGGCGGAGTCGGTAGCGGAGATGCAGACCGCTCCTGCTGTGCAGTCGGCGCAGGAACTACCCGTTCAAGCTCCAGAGGCTGCGGTGCAGCCGGCGGCTGAAGCTGAAAAAGCAAAGGACAGCGCAGTCCAAAAGACGCAAGCACCTGTTGCTGAAAAGCCGATTGCAGCGAAAGGAAAAGGAAAGAAAAGTGCGAAAAGTGCGCGGAAAACTGCCGGTAAATCCGATCATAACCAGCCAGTGGCGGGCAAACAACCAGAGATTATCCTGAAGCAGGAAACCGCCGCTCTCGATTCACGAAAAGATGAAAAACGCTCATCGGCTCTGGACACACCTGTTTCCCACACTTCGTCCAGCCCCCATCGCATTTCGCGTGGCGGTGCAGCCAAAGTGCATGAAGTGGCAAATTTACTCAAAGATGGCATAGAAGCGCATCGCCGCGGTGAGGACGTGAAAGCGGAGCAGTTGTTCAAGAAAGTCGTTTTACTGGAACCGCGCAATCCTGATGGTTATTTTAATCTTGGCGCCCTGGCGGAGAAGAAAAAGGACCTTGCCGGCGCATTGATGAGTTATCGCGCGGCACTCAATCTCAGTCCCAATGACCGGGAGCTCAAGGAAGCTGTTGATTCGGTTGAAGGCATGCTCGGCGTGGAAGCTTCCGCCCATCATCAAGTTGCCGGCGGCAGAAGCGCCGGCGGAGAAGCAGAAAATGCAGAGCCGAAAAGCGCGGAGCAAAGAAGTGCGGAGATAAGAGAGTTTTACGCGAAAGACTCGGCAGCTCGAGAGCGCGCGATAATGGAAAGCTCGGACCGTTTTGCTTCGCCTCAAGGTTCGTACGGTTTTGGTCACAACAGACGCACGGGGCACAACACCCACAGCGGGCCGGCTCCGGCGCCCAATTTTTATCGCGCCCGGGCGAAGACGACCAGAGAAATTCAGGAAGAGGCTGCACCCTATGCTGACGTGAATGAACCCAATGCATCGGTGATGTCGGTTTCACCGCCTCCCACGCCCGTAGCTAACACTGCCCAGCCCCAACCGTTTCAACTCCAAACTCAGCGCAGTCAGGCGGCTATGCAAGCCAATCAACAAAAACGCCCCAGCACTGCCGGTACAGCTACGCGCGCGATTCTCGGCGTGGCACTCTCAGTCGGTACAAGATATGCGCTACGATCCAGTGGGCTGCACTGCCCTGTCTGCCGGATCGGTGGCGGCGGTGGCGCTCTTCGAGGTCTCTTGAGGTTTTAACCCGGGTGCAAATCCGCGTA
>JADZFV010000640.1 GCA_020854255.1 Candidatus Melainabacteria bacterium
AAGTCTCCATATATCGGTCGCCAACGGCTTCGATCATTTCGATGGAGACTATTTTGTCGAAAATGCCTTCCACGTATCTGTAATCGCACATGCGAATGTCGATTTGAGAAGACAACCCTAGTTTCTCGATGCGTTGTTTTGCGTATTCAAATTGTTGATCTGAAATTGTAATCGTCGTGACACGGCAGCCGTATGCGCGCGCGGCATGAATGGCGAGGGTCCCCCAACCGCTGCCAATTTCCAGGAGATGATCGTCAGGAAGCAATCTGAGCTTGCGGCACATCGAATCGACCTTCTCTATTTGAGCTTCCTCCAGACTCATGTCAGGCGATAGAAATTTCGCAGAAGAATAGGTCATAGTCGGATCGAGAAAGAGCGCAAACAAATCGTTGCTCAAGTCGTAGTGCTCGCTGATGTTTTTTTTGCTTCCAGCAATGCTGTTGTTGCGCATCAAGTGCGTCGCTCTATTGAGCCATCCCAGTGTGTTCATGAAAACCTTCTTGCCTTCTGATCCTTCAAAGACAGTTGAGTCTTCGAGGTTTAAGACAAACCAGCAGATGACGGATTTGATATCCGGCGTGTCCCAATCTCCATCCATATATGATTCGGCAAACCCGATGTGGCTGTAAAATAGACATCTCTCGAAGAACGCATAGGTGTGCACGACGATAGTCGCAGTAATTCGTTCGTCTTCGCCAATCACGACTCTCAGTCCATCCGGGCAAGTTATTTCCATGCGTCCTCGGCGCATCTGCTGGAGCGCTGAAATCACCAGATCTCGGCTTAGCTTTTGCTTAATGCCTGGTGCCGTCAAGCATGTTGCAGTTTGATTGGTATCCTTTGCTGCTTGCCTGAGAACTGAACTCATCGCGCGGTTCCTTTTTGTGTTGCTGTGGAGGATTTGGATGCCCGACACTGGCGAGTCTCACTGGGAGGTTGGACGTGGCATTCCACCGAACTATTTAATGAATGATTCAATGACCCTCGTGGCGCAATAAGCTCGGTTTGCAAGTGACTGTTGATTTCTTTTCTGAAGTAGGGAACTTTCTTTATCCAGAGCCAGAGTGCATGAAAGTGAATGAGGCCGATAACCCCCAGCGTCACGAATGGGTAGCGAAGCGTACAGGCGATAACGTTTCTGTCCGTCAGTTCAAGCTTTTTTCCACGCAGACTGCTTGCCAGTGTCGTTCGACCTCCCGATTTGGTATTGATGTGCAATTCGAGCGTGTCCTCAGGTCCAATGAAAGAAAACTCGAATGTGTCATCGACTCTGCTGTATGGAGAAACATAGAAATTTTTCGGAGCTGTGAGCGTATATTTTGTCTTCCCGGTCAGCTGGTCTCGATGCATTGGAAGCAAGTAGGGTTTGCGTTCTAAAAAAGTGTTTCCAACCTCGGCTACAGCAAGCAAAGGGGAGCCTTCCGTATCATGAACGAAATAGATCGAGATCGGATTGAATACATAGCCAAGAAAGCGAAGATTGGTGACTAACTCAATCTTGCCTATCGGTTGAGTGACGCCCCGGCTTGCAAGGAAAGCCGCTATCTTCTCACGGGTGGCCAGCGGCGAATGCTGGAAATGATCTTCATCGAAGAAACTGTACAACGAGCGCTTGTTGACGGCGATCAGTTTCAGAGTTTTGTTTATTTCCGCTGCTTCATCCAGGTCCAGTAAAAACATGAACAAGTCGTACTGGAAGCGGTGCTTCTTCGGTGCCAACCTCTGGTGAATTACTTCTACTTCGTAGATGCATGAGTTCAGCATCTGATCACCTCTCGGGTCAGTTGACGGCAAAGATTAATGGCAGATGTGTATGCATCTTCGTGAAAGCCGTAGCGGAAATAGCTGCCGCAGAATAAAATTTGCCTCTCGCCTTGCCCGTTCAATTCCTGCAATCTCGCCTGAGCCGCAATTGAATCTCGCGTGTAAGTCGGGTGCGTGTACTTAATTTGTTTGATGATTTTTGTTGGGTCTATAATCGCGTCCGAGTTGAGAGAGACGAAATAGTTCTTCTGCTCGGAGATGCCTTGCAAGCGGTTCATCCAGTAGTGCACAGTGGGCGGTGCATCGTCATCGTGTTTTCTCTCGAAACGGTAGTTCCAAGCCGCCCAGCAACGCTTCGTCTTGGGCATCACCGACGAATCGGTGTGAACAGTGGCTGCATTTGCCTGGTAGGAAAATTCCTTGAGCAGCTCGATTTCGAGCGCGGTCGGACGTTCGATGATTTTTAGCGACTGATCGGCATGTGAGGCGAGGATTACTTGATCGAACTTTTCTTCTGCTTGGGGCGTGAACACCGATACAGAATTTGAATGACGTACAATTTTTTGCACCGGAGAGTTCAATCGAATGCGATTGCAGAACGGAGAGATCATTCTTTTAACGTATTCACGCGCCCCCCCTGCGACCGTAAACCATTTCAAATGCCCCTTCAATCCGCTATTAAACCTATGATTGTGGAAGAATCTCAACAGCGTCACGACCGGAAATGTCCTGGTGGCCGATGGCGGCATCGACCATACCGCTGAAGCCATAGGGACGAGATACAAGTTCAATAAGTCATCGCAGAAATCCCTGTAGCGCACATATTCGGCGACGGTCATCGTGCTCACCATTGCGTTGTCCACATCTTTTTCTGCTTGCGAGTTGAAGCGATTGAGGTCGAGCATCAATTTCCAGAAACGTGCA
>JADZFV010000641.1 GCA_020854255.1 Candidatus Melainabacteria bacterium
GGCTGTAGAAGTCCTGCAATGTATGCAATACCTGCCCGAATAGGAAAAGAACCTTGGCGCGGGATTTTTCGTCCGTGTCGGCGTTCTGCGCGTAGTTAATCAACTTTCGTTTTTCTCGGTCGACTAGTGCCATGCACTTTGCGAGATCGCCGGTTTTAAAATGCCGTCTGGCGTCTTTTGCCCCTTCTGCACCGGCTATATCAGCGGCGCTAGAGCCTTTGACGATTAGTTTCAAATTGGCATCGCATATGGTGCCGGTCAATGCCTCTTGTGTGATTTGCTCGTGGATGTTTCCACTCTCATCGCTGCCAAATGAAAATGCGGCGCCCGTACACAACTGCGACGCCCCAAATAAGAGCAGCGATAGAGCCATGACTTTTCTGGGCCAGGGATTCAATGAATTCATGCGATCTGAGTTTCCTCTGGTTGACTGTTGCCCTGGCACTTCAATGCTTGCCACGAGCTGGCACTTCAATGTTTGCCACGAGCTGTCAATTCAATGTCTACCACGGGCTGTCAATTCAATCTTATCCATTTTGCGTCAGGCGGGAATGCCGCAGCTAAAACTCATTGTATCCTTCGGATATGCCTTTAGCTCTCTGCTGTAGATAGCGTCGGATTTTTTGCAGGAATTAATGGCGTGATGGCAGAGATTTAAAATGGCACGCGAGCTATCTAGTGCGACAATCGAGTCTTCATATTGTGTTTTTTGCCCGGGGGTGATCCTAAGTGGTAGACTCGCTTACCAGAATTCCAGCGCCAGAGCCTGCTACAGAAGAGGCCGGGACCAAACTTAGCGATCTGGACTTCATCGCATTCGACGTTGAAACCACCGGGCTCTCGGCCATCGCCTGCAAATTGGTCGAACTTTCTGCTGTGCGCTTCAGGCTGTCCGGCGGTGAGATGGAGATTTTTTCGCATCTCATCAATCCGGAATGTGAAATTCCGCCAGAGGTGACTCGTATTCACGGCATCACCGACCAGATGGTCAAAGATGCGCTTACCAACAAAGAAGTGATTCCTCTGTTTTTGCAGTTTGTCGGCAAAAGGCCTTGCGTGCTCGTGGCGCATAATGCGCCTTTCGACGTCGGCTTTCTGAAAGTGGCGGTGGCGCGCCTGGGCATCGAGGTTCCGCCCATTACCGTGGTCGATACACTCAACCTTTCGCGTTGCCTGGTCGACGGAGTAGTTGACTACAAGCTGAAGACGCTCGCTCAGCACTTTGAGGTTGTGGACGGCGACTATCACAGAGCCCTCGCCGACAGTCATCACGTCCGCCACATCTTCGGCAAAATTATGGCTGCCAATCCTGAGCTCTCGACGCTCGAGCAGCTCTGCGACTTCAATTGTTTGATTACCCTGACTGAGCAAGAAAGCGCAGTCGAGCCGACCGGCGAAGTTGCCCAGCACGTCAATGTCCTCAAAGCAGCCATTGGCGGCAAGCAACAGTTGAAAATGATTTATATCGGCAATGGTCCGCCGCCCCGCTCCGGCCGTCTCATCACGCCGATTGCGGTGCTTGAAAACCGTGGAAATCATTACCTTACTGCGTTCTGTCATCAATTAGATGCGGAAAGAACGTTTAGAATAGACAGGATAAAGAGTCTCCAAGTCTATTCCTGATTAATTTGCAAAATCGACGCTCCGAAATTCGCTTCATGTTCAAGGCCGGATCTCTGGCGCTAACGGCGCCGGTTGCGGCGGCTTTGTTGTGGTCATATGCGCCGCAACCGGCATCGGCGTTTCGTTTCCTCAAGCTGGGCGAATATCTTAACGGCGCGCCCAAACCGCCAAAGAAAGACGAAGTTGAAGTTTTTGGCGCAGAGCCTGCGGATCCGGCAGACATAAAGGCAGATGGCGGCAAGGAAGAAACCTCCAAGAATGCGGGCGGAAAGCCAGTTGCCGGTGCCAGGGCCAAGGAAGGTGCAAAGGAAACCCCCGCCAATCCGATCGATGAGGTTCTAAACGATCTCACTCAGGACAGCGGTGAGATCAAGGCGGAAGACGCGGCCCTGCCGATTAACAAGGCTCGTAAAGTCGACAAACATATGAAGTATGGCGATGCATTTTTCGCCAGGCATGATTATACGAATGGTCTTTTGGAATACGAGACGGTCATAAAGACTGACCCCGACAACTACAAGGCGCATTTCATGGCCGGCAAAGTGCTTATGGCTATGTCTGATTTCGAAGAGGCGCTAAAGGAATTCGAAAAGGCTGAAGCCCTCCGTCCCAACAGCGGTGACGTGCATTTCATTAAGGGCGAAACGCTGAGGATGTTGGGGCGCCATGAGCTGGCTTCGGTTGAATATCGCAGAACTCTCAAGGCGAGCCCTGGAAATGCTCTGGCGCGCAGCTATCTGGGTGAGTGCTACCGAATGAAGCAGATGTATCGGTCGGCAATTGATGAGTGCAATCGCGCCATTCAGATGGATCCTAAGTCTGTAATTCCGCACTTGATCATGGCTCAGGCCTATGCGTCGTCGCGCCAGCCGGAGCAATCCTTGGAAGAGTATAAAATAGCTCTGTCTATGAACGACAAAGACCCGGTCGTGCATGCCCGTTGCGGGTTGGCGCTTGGCAATCTTGGCAAATGGGATCTCGCTGTCAATCAATTTATTCGTGCCACTGACCTCGATCCGCGCTATAGCGAGGGGCACGCCGGGCTTGCTTATGCGCTTGCCAATTTAAAGCGCTTGAAAGAGGCGCTGGCTGAGGCGCGCATTGCTGTTTCCCTGGCCCCCAACGATCCCGATACCCACTCTAATCTGGCCTGGGTTTATGCAAAAAGGGGCGATTATCTCTCGGCCGCCGTCGAGTATCGGCTTGCTCTTAAGATCGATCCGAAAAACGCCGAGCGTCACAAGGCTCTTGGCATGGCGCTGAAAGACGCCGGTGATGTGGAGGGAGCGATAGCTGAGCTGCTTACCGTGACGCAAACTTCCAAAGATTTCGAAGCTGAATTGGCGCTGCAATCGTTGATGCAAAATAGACGCTAGTGGGCCTCCCTCTCCACAATCTGTTGCGGCGGAGCGCGCGGCGCCACTGGCGAAAC
>JADZFV010000642.1 GCA_020854255.1 Candidatus Melainabacteria bacterium
ACAATGCGCTCGTTATCGTATGCAAATTGATCCTGCTTCAAAACGCCGACTTTTGCTGGACGATTAACCGTTCCCTTATTGGTCGGCTCGACTTCGCCGGTAAGGATTTTCATGAAAGTCGACTTACCGGCGCCATTGGGACCTGTTAGCCCGTATCGATAGCCCGGAGAGAATTTCACAGACACGTTATCAAACAGCGTCCGGGAGCCGAAACTCTTAGTAACTTCGTTGACTGTGATCATTTTGGGTTTCCAGAAAAGAATCAAACTTAAAATAGCAGGCGCAAATCAGACGCGCCGGGGCGTCAGTAGAGCGGATTATAAACCCCTATTTGTTCATTCTCATAAAACCGCACATGGATCTTTACGCATGACTGTCATGCACATGATCCATGTTTAAGAAGTTCTACCTGGATGTGAACGTTAGCGAATGAAGTATCCGCCCACTCTCCATTGCCCATCTCTGTCTTTTTGGGGGGTAATCGTCTCAACTGCAGCAGACTTATTGGCGAATTTTGTTTCGAATTGAATCACTACATACTCGCCATCAGGAGCACCAGGCAAGCTGGTTGCATACTTTTTGGATTTTACCGCGCGCGAAATTATTTTGCCCATCGGTTCTCGCGCCGCCTTGATTTGCGCTTCCCACTGCGACTTTTTGACTGCCGATTTGAAATTGGATGCAGCTTCCGTCCAGCTTTGAGGATATTTGAATTCGTCGACCAGATTAAGCCAGCTCAAAGCTGCCTTTTCGGCCGCCGCTTCGTCAGCATCCGACGCCTTTGCTTCGTAGAAGCAGCTCAATGCCAGGACCAGAGAAAAAATCGAGGCCCCGAAGGACTTTTTATTAATGTTCATCACGCTGTCCTCTGCGAAATACCACTGAACGATTTATTCCCATCTGTGTTCTTTGTAGGTAAATAATACAGGTCAGTAAGCGACCGCTAATAGCTTTCGCTTGCTGACCAGAAGTCTGGGAATCGGAATACAGCGCAGTCCAAGCATATATCGCCGATTTCAGAAACAAGATTGAAAACCTTCCTGAAAGACCACGCCTGATTCACACCGAGATGCGCATCGGCTACAGATTCCGTGTCGATCACCAGAAAAAGGCACAAGATCATTAAACGGGCACGCCTAACAATCAAAACCATTATTGTGGGCGAATTTCCAATTTCATCACAGTGATGAAATCAGCTGAAAACCCCACATGGGGTTTGGACCAGGCTTGTAAAGGGTAAGTATTGTGGGGGTCTGGAGGCATTAGTATGACTAGCAGCGAAAGACGAAACCGAATGACGCTTGAAGATATAAGCGCTTATTGGCGTCATTTGCGCAGCTCAGGCGACCAACCCAATCTGCACCGCGTGCTTGAGTCGATAAAGACAATCGACGCCGCTTTTGCTGGCTCAGCTAAGATTCTCAGTCATCATCTTTCGCAGGAAGCTTGGTGTCATTTACGCGACGACCTGTTTGATTTACTAATTGCTTCATTTCCAGGCTATTTCCTCATATATGAGGAAGGCAGCGAGGTGCCCAAAGACTCGACTGCACCCTGGCCCAATTCGGGCACCGTCGAGTTTTACCCCGAGCAGGCCAATCGCCGCTCTGATGTATACAGAGGTGAATTGCGGCGCCTGCACCCGGCTATCGCCCTGAGCTTGCGCTGGTGTCTGGCCGACAGTCGCAGTACTACAAAGCCGGCAGACTTCGAGAGTTTCTTCAATCAAATCAAGAATTATGAGAGTGAGGACGAAGCCGAGGAAGCAAGACAGCTTCTCGATCGGCTTTTCGCCATCTGCGAAGATGAGGCGATCAAGTCCAAGAAAATTGCACACCGCAGATGGTGGCAAATTTGCTCCGAAGCTAATCTGACCAACGACAAGCGACTTAAAAACGAGCTCAGGCGCCAGCTTTCAGAACTGCAGATGGTCTGGGGCGCTCCCAGCTGAGAGAACAGATGCGATAGATTCGCAATATGCTCATGGTTCCTGCTTCAATTGGACTGGTCTCTTTCAGCCAGATATCGATTTAGCGTTCGCCTGCTTTCCCAAAGAACGCGACCGAGTTTTTCAGTATGCGCGGCCACGTCTTTCAATTGCTCTTCGCGGCGAGCTTCTCTCTCAGCCTGGTCAACTTGTATATAAAGAGAGCCGAAAATGATCGATTCGAATGCCAGCAATACAAGGACAGCTGCCAATCCTTTAACTCTTTAAGAGAGAATTCTTTCGCTCACGCCATCCTCACAGCAATTCAGGACAATTTCAGCCTTTTTCGCCTGAATTAAATCGACATACCTCGGTTTCCGAAATGCCTTTGCAATTATCTTTTCGGATAATTCAATCGCTCACGAGAAGTTCACGCACCCTCCCCTAAATTAGAGATGCCCAGATGAAATCCGCTTACTACGGACCAGATCTTATGTTTACCAGCGCAAATTTAGCTGCCGCAAGGCTTTCCGCTCTAGAGAATCTATACTGCTTCAAACAGCCGGCGTCATCTTGCGTCCCGGAAGCCGAAGCGTCAATCTCTGTGCACGGACAGACCTTGGGCAAAGCGCGCCACGGACGAAAACCCCTGGGCTCTGCACTTGTTTCAGTCGCCGCCTTGATTTCCAAAATGGACGAAGAACAGCCCAATCACTGGGAAAGCCGCTCTGCGCCGACATTGCAATTGCGTCCCCTGCGCAAGCCCGATCAGGCTCTGCGCATCTTTCTTGGAAAAGTAGAAAAAGCGCGCATCAATCGAGAAGAAGCCGAGCCCGAAACTGCTCCAGTTGTCGAGCCGGATTGGCTGGAAGCCCAAACCATTACTCTCGATCGCGTCCCTGCTTACGAACGCGAAATCAGAAGAACAGCCTATTTGCTCCTGATGAAGAGATGCGGCGGCAAGCGAGACTTCGTCACTGCTTGCGACAATCGATTTAATGCGTGCACCAGCATTTTAGCCCAGCGTGCCGAAGCGGTGCTTATGGCTGAGCGTCTTCTGCGGAGGGTTCCACATGGCTTCACAGTAAATACAGTCGCCTGGACTCTGACAACACCCAATACAGGCAACACGCCGGCGCTTTTCGAGTCGTGCCGCACTCCTCAAAATATCAAAATAACCGTGCAAGACTGCCAGATTTATCAAATGGAACAGCAGATTCTAAAGGATGAGCCGATGCAACAAATTCAAAGTCGAATACCAGCAGATACCAGCCAAGTTAGCCCGGATAATCTGATGCATGAGCCAGAGCGCAAGAAGGAAATAGGTGTAATGCCGCGCATCATCTCAGGAATTCTGGAATCGGCAGAGCGCATGCCCAGATTGAACGTCGCAGACTTACCTGTTAACGCAATGTCAGCGGCGACCACAATAAGCTAGAACACTTAGTAAAGAACAAAGAATACTCAGGCAAGCTTTTACAGGCGCGAATATTGAGACCAGGAGACCTGAGCTTCGGTCTCTTTGCCGAGCGCCTTTTGGACTTCGCTCAAAACCTTGTATGCTGGCCTGTATAGCCGATTTAGACTGGCGGAACGAGCCAGGGCCGCCTCTGCTTCGGTAAGCCTGCCAACCAGCTTCAAGCAAAGACCCATATTAAAGAATGCTTCGTACATGGATTTGGCATCGATCGCTTTTTGATAGCAAACGATCGCTTCTTCGTGCCTGCCGGAAAGGTGCTCCTGGTAGCCTTTTTCAAAGTGTTGGCGAGCAGACAAATCGGAACCTGACGAAAGTGTTGGCAATGCCGACGGCGGAATTGCCGCTCCGTCATCATCTCTAGTTGGTCGCCCTGTCTCTCTTGTCATCCCTTCCGTTGTCCCTTTACTGCTTTGAAAGCCTCACTTAGAGTTGCGTTTTAACAATACCTTGTTGAGAGCCTCCTCAACGTCTAAGCGAAATTCTGTTGCGGTTTGGTAACGTTCGTCCGGTTCCTTTCTGAGCGCCTTGGCAATGATGGCATCAAAGGGCGTGCCTTCGGCAAAATCATCATTATGAAACGAAAGAGGCGGCGGCGGCTCGAGCAAATGTTTCATCAAAATAGCCTCGGCACTTTCACCCTCAAATGGCACCCTGCCCGTCAAAGTTTCATAAAGAATAATGCCCAGAGCGTATAGGTCGGTTCTTATGTCTAAAGGCTTATCCTTCAATTGTTCAGGGGCAATATACTCAGGAGTTCCTACCATCTTTCCGGTTTTGGTTAGACGTTTATTGCCCTGCACCAGGTGCGAGATACCGAAGTCGACAATCTTCACCCAATCGGGTCTATCGCTTCTGTCTTGCAAAAGAATATTGTCAGGCTTCAGGTCGCGGTGAATGATGCCTACATTGTGAGCCTCTTGCAGTCCGCGGCAGATTTGAATAATGATACCGGCAGCAGTAGCAAATGGCAGGGCGCCCTGGCGTGCGATCTTGTCGCCAAGCGACTCGCCTTTGATGTATTCCATGACCAAATAGGGTTCCTTTTGATTGAGAACCCCATAGTCGAACACGGTAACAATGTTTGGATGCGCCAGTTTTGCAGTCATTTTGCTCTCGCGCTCAAAACGCTCGACGGCATTTTTATTGGATAGAAGCCAGCCTTGCATGACCTTGATGACGACCAATCTTTCCATCTTGGTGTGATAGGCCTTGTAGACAATCGCCATGCCACCTTCGCCAAGAATGGATTGCACTTCATACTTGCCTTCGATCTTCTTGCCAATCAAGTTATGGAAAAGGGCATTGCTGTCATCAAAACTCTCGGCCAGCTGAGTTGGTTTGCGAGGCTCTGCCTGATTTTTCCCGAAGTCACCTGAACGGGCCAGTTCTTCATCTATAGGAGGTGCTGTGTCGGTCAAATCTTTGGAAACAGTCGGTTGATTTTGAGCCTTAATCGATTGCGGTGGCGGCTGCTGCATGGCAGCCGGCTGCGGCTGGGTAAATCCGGCAGGAGCGGCAAAAGGCGAAGGTTTGACTTCCGGCTGGGAGGCTTGCTGAGATTCCGTTTTCAATGCCACCAACTGGGAGGCGTCATTGGGACAAAACCGAGCATACGCCGGAAACAATTTGCCGCATTTTGAACACTGCTTTTGCCCATTGCCGTTGGCTTTTGCTTCCTCCTGGTCGTCCACACGAGTGCCGTCAAAGCCGCAAAACTTCGCACCAGAAGGCAACACACGCTTGCAGCTTGCACACTCCCGTCCTTTTTCGGTCTGACCAGACCCTCTCATGGCAAATTCCCCCTCTGTCTCTATTTTCCCTAAATTACGGACAATTGCCAGCCGGCTGCCGCAATCGGCGGTCAAATATGACGAGGCGGCAGTTCTACTTTCTTCGGATATCCCAGAACAGAAACATTATTTGCATCGATCGAAAACGGTGGGAAGTAAACAGTCTCAAATCCATGCCCTTCCATACGCAATCTATAGCCCCTGTCAGGCACCAGGTCATTAATGGCAAGAGTGCCGGTCTGCCCCGTTTCGCCGATTGTGAAATCGTTGCCCCTGGGATTTTCGATAAGCACAGTCATCCAGGGAGCCTCTGTATATATGACCAATCCCTGGCCGGGCAAGCAATATCTGGCTGCCTCAACCAGCACTCCGGACTGAAAAGCAACTACTGCAAGTACCAGGCCGCAAAGGGCTCCAGTCGCCACCCAGACCACTGTTTTGGCCGGTTTCTTGGACGGCTTTTGCTGGGCCCGGCTACGATCCTGAGCGACCTGGGCATTGACTGCTTTGACCCTGTTTCTGGTTACGCTATTGGAGACTGCCGGAGGGCGCGTCGCCATTACGGGTGTGTGCTTATTTTCCCTCAGGTCTGCAATTTCAATGGAATCGCAAGAGATGCCTTGTGACGTATTGGCGCCGCAGTGAATGCAAAAGGTGACATTGAGTTCGTCAAAACGGCCGCAACTTACACAGGTCTGGTCTGCGCGTTTTGCCTTGGCAGCATTGAGAACGGTTCCGCAAAATATGCAGAAGTTCACAGCGCCATCGTTAGGCTTCTTGCATGCCGGGCAATTGGTGGTGGTATTGGCGCTACGAGACATGTAGCGATTGTACCAAGCTCTTAGCTTACGGCCAGATCCATATCGAAGTCTTCGGCCTGCTCAGCAATCTGTCCGGCCTCAAGAAGGGCCAGAGCCTCATTTATGGCATCCATGCCGGCTTCCGGATCAAAGCTATGGGTTGCATATGCTGGTTGCAGAGCCAATTGACCGAAAGCAAGTCCGATTTCTTCAGCAGATGCCTGGCAAAATCCGGAGAGAGCATGACGCT
Source organism: Candidatus Melainabacteria bacterium (assembly GCA_020854255.1). GTDB lineage: Bacteria > Cyanobacteriota > Vampirovibrionia > Obscuribacterales > Obscuribacteraceae > QKMZ01. The sequence goes on from JADZFV010000642.1 coordinate 6,248, forward strand.
GTTCTTTGATGGAGACAGCAATCGCTACTGCCACTTTACTGGAAACAACTGCATTGACAGCATCTTTTGCGCTTTGACCGCTGAATACAGCATCGATTATTTGCTTGACTTTGGCGGGAGCAGTGGCTTTGAGGCGCTCCTCAATTGCCAATTTAGTCAATCGCTTGATCAGTTCGCGTCTGAATTCCGGCGTTTCGGTTTGACCACCAAACTCTTCGCCGGCTTTTCTGACTTCGTCTCTGACGCGATCTCGGCTCAGGGCCGGGAATTTCTCTGCCAATTTTTGCGTAAAACGCAAAGTGCGGACTTCCCAAACACCGCTTGCTTGCAGGATATTCGACAGTTTTGTCATTGCCGTGGCTTCGGCTACTTTGATAAAAGATTGGCGCACAGCTTCCTTGCTGGCGATTGCCGTGACAACTTGCTTCTGGCGAGCCATTATCATTTGCTGTCTGTTTGTAAGGAAGCGAGCCAATTCAGCTTCATCAGGAAGACTCTTGAGATTTTGTCCAAAGTCGACAACCGGTGCAGTGACTAACGACGCAAGGGTCTTTTCCAGATCAAATGAGGGATCGATGTTAACGCGTACATAAACATAATCGTCTTGTCCGGCCTTATCTTCCTGGGCAAGAAAACTACCCGGTCCGACATGAGCAATTACTTCGCCTTGATGGCCGTTCATTTGAACGACAAGAGTGCCGGCCGATAAATATGGTGTGCCGATAAGAACTCGAGGAACTGCTATAAGCCCATCTTCTGAGATGGGACGTACGTCGATTTCGCGACCGTTTACACCAATGCCGTTCAGACCGGCAGTAGAAACCAGAGCATCAATCTCAGTCAAAGTATTGGCTGCCTCAACGACCAGGTTGACTTCAGGATCAATCGCCAGGACGGATTCCTCTGCAACCAGCCGGGCCAGCTCATTTGCCAAAGAAGCGCCCAATGAGCGAGTCTTGATTTGGGCCATGCGGGCTATTTCCGGGCAGATTTCAAATTTGCTAGCCATCTACAAATCCTCTATTTTGCGTCCCAGTTGGAGGCGTCTCATCCTTCCTTTCAGGTCGACGGGCAAACCCGGAAAATTAGTCGGAAAAAATCCCCAAACAAAAATTTTGTTTGAGCACCGGCTCCTTATTCAGGTCAATCTGCAAATAGTCCTCAAGCTCCACCCAGGTGCCGAAGGGACGCCCCCTCTCGATGCGCTTGGCCAACTCCGGTTCAAGCCCCGCCCTGACCAATTCATCAAGTGGGGCCGCGTTTATATCTTTGCGCTTGCCGCTATCAACTATTTTCAAGACGGCGCCACGATTGAGCAGCTGTTTCAAGCCTGTGTCACTGACCAACTTCAATTCGACCAGATTAGATAGATGCGCAAAGGGGCGTTTTTCGCAAACTTTGAGGGCGGTATCTTTGTTCATGCCGAGGATATCCATCAAATCGCGATTGGTTGCCGAATTGATATCCACAGGGACAAAAGCCGCCACCGCGCCTCTTGCTTCCAACTCTTTCAAGCGCGCTTCTTTGAGAATCGACTTCTGAACCAGATCCAGAAGCTTCTTATACTGGCGGGCGACAATCAGACGCTCTACTTCGCTTTCAGTCATGCCCAGTTGTTGATTGAGTTCTCGCCTGGAGGCTCTGTTCACATTGGTCTCTTTCTGCCAGCAATCGGCAATACCGGGGAGGTTTTGCCTGATTCCTTCACGAACCATGGAAAGACCTTTATCGAGTAAAACCTGACAGCGAGCAATTTTGCGCGCCTGTGTCTCTCCAGCAAGCTGCAGTTTGTCGCTGCATCCCCTCATGGTCAACTCTTTTCCCGGCTCGGAATTTTTTGTCAAACCAAGCCCGAACATGCAATCGACCACTTCCAGGGGCTCTTTCGGGTTCCTTTTGTCAGCCAGCATTTTTTCAAGCATGTCGCGCAATTGATTGAGCTGAGCGACTTGTTCGCTTGAAATAGCCAGATTTTCCGGCATACAGGCAAGATCGTCAGCTGTGTTCTGGCGCGGATCTTCCTGTTCCGGATCGAGATTGAGATCCTGTAAGGTGGTCTTTTCCCAGTCCCATTCTTCTTTTATGTAGTCGATAGCCTGATTGTGCACTGAGCGCTGCACATAGGCGGGCAAAAGAACCTTGAAGCCGTCCTCGGCATCCTGCTGCAAATGCTTGCGCACAGCTCCTTCCAGTTTTTCAGCCAATTCAGCAGCGATTGAAAGGGCATGGCGCTTTTGTTCATCGGCAGGGACGCGGCGCTGCAAGAAAAATCGCTTCAAATTTTGGTTGTTGCCGACCATTTTGGCGGTCAGAGGCTGCAGATAGAAATTGCGGAGCAAAATGAGAAATTTTTCGCGGTCGTCCTTAAGGAACTGCGCCTTCTTGTAAAGGGCTTTTGCCCCCAGCCTTTCAAACAGCTCGAAAAGCCCCATTACTTTACTTTTACTCGATTGTCCGCCAGATCGAAACTGTTTCTCACCTTGACTTTGAACACCAATGTCCCTGGAGAGCGATTCGAAGGTCTGCCTCCAATCGGGCGCTATATCCAGCAGTTCTTCAATTTGTCCCTGACTTGTGAGCACATGAACCTCGGAGGCCCTGGCTTATCTGGCTTATCAAGATAGAGCCACCCCAGGGCAATTCGTAAGATCATATCGTCTAAAGGCAAAACGTAGTGCACGCAACCCTCTTCCAGGTAAGAATTGGCAATCAAATATGACTGGCAATCACCCGAAAAACCGTCAATCACTTATAATCCCATCTAGTTGGTCGAGCAGGCATTATGTTCTGGGCGGCTTCTAGGCTAGAACAGATAGAAAGGACTCGGGTCTAAGTACCTCTGATGGAATATCAGCATAAGACAAGCGGGGTTCCCGAAAATCCTGATGTCTTCAGCGCTGCACTGGCCAACGTAATCAGGCTGGACGGCGACAAAGAGACAATCATTGGACAAGCCTGGAAGGCAGCGCCTAATCTTCTTGTCACCTGCGGACACGTCGTTGAAACATTTGCATCCTCGACCAAGTCTTTGCAGATCAAGTTTCCGGCCTCCGGCAATCGTTATGCAGTAAGGGAAGTAAGGCTCCACCCCAGTTTCGGCCGGCAGCCCGATCAGCTTGTCACTTTCGATGCAGGCATTTTGCTTGTCGATTTAGCCGGACCGGAGCGTGAATCGCCCGCCTTGCCGATTACATATAGCAAAGAGCTGAGGAACTTTCAGCCCCTTTCTGCCATTCGCTATCCGGTTCATCTCGGTCAATACTCATCTACACCGGCTCCGCTTGCGCAATTAGGGCGAATGCTGGGTGAATTGAGGCGCAACGACAACTACCATATTTTGCATGATTTAGCTCTGGCCTCAGGCGATTCAGGCTCACCGATTTTTGACGATACTTCAGTCGTGGCCATGCATTGCGGCGACACGGCCAGTCTTCCAGGGCTGAATCTACCCACTACATCAATACGTCTGGCTCTCTGGGTGGACGCACTCAAAGAACTTGGTGTCGAAGAAAATCTCAAGCTGGTCAGGCCAAAGACCGCAAAGTTAGGCGCGTCTCCGCTTTTAGCATTCATTCTGTCGGCTGTGATTGCTTTCCTCATTGCCGGCGGACTGCTGGCCAAGCCAATGTTTGACTCCTGGACGGTGGCACCTCCGCCCATCATGCCCGTTACCGTCAGTTTCAACAAACCTCGTACCGAGTATTTTGACGGCGAGCCCTTGATCATTCAGTTCCGCACTCGCTCTGATTGTTTCGTCCATTTGTTTGAAATTGACGGAAGCAAAGTCACACTTGTTTATCCGATGGCTGGCAATCAAGTCGTAGCCAAGCCAGGAGAGACGGTCACCATCAAAACAATCGGAGACAGACCGATAGGCGTTAACAAAGTGCCATCCAAATTCCTCTGGGTAGTCCTCCTAAATTCCCGAGATCAGTTGTTAGAGGACTCGGACCGCAAGCAAGGAAAGCAAGGCAACGAGAATATTGGTTTGCTTAACATCAGTACAGATGAGCTGATGGATAGAATTGATAGGATAGCCAAAGAGGATCCGCAGAGAATCCTCCATGTAGTTATGGATGGTCCTGTAGCGACAAAACCGGCGCCGGCTCCTGAAGCTAAGAGCAGTGCGGACTCCAGTCAACAAGATCAAGTTCAATAAGTGACTAGGTTCAAAAAAGCGGCAGAGTATTTATCAGGATCAAAACTGAGGGAAGCGGCATGAGAGCAGCAATTCGAAATTTGGCACTAACTCAGGCTTTGACCGTAGCGATTATGTCTACTATCGGCTGCGGTTTTGCACTGGCGGGAAATGGAACCAACGAGCCAACCGCAGAGGATTTAAAAAACTCGAAAGAACGCGGCATAATGCTTTTACCTCGTACCAGCACGATCAATACAATCAAACCGGAGACAAAGAGAGTTCCGCCTGCTTCGCATGCAGTAAGGCAATCTCAGCCGGCGCGCGCAGCCAGAAAACAGCGGTCATCAGCGCCACAAGCTAAAGCTTCCAGCCTTAGAGTGCCCCCCGAATCCAAGTTGGGCGAAGTCAATTCGGCGGTTGCTCAGCCCTCTGGCAGTCTTACGAGTTCTGAGTCGATCATCAATGTTTGGCTCGACAAGAAAGGCTCAGCTCCTCTGTACAAACACGGCGACAAGATAAAGATCAATGTGTCGGCCAGCCAAGACTGCAATGTGATGATTTTTGATTACGACGGACGGGGCAAACTGACTCAGCTTTACCCGAATGAATATCAACAGAAGACACTTCTGAGAGCAGGCGATACCATCACTTTTGGCGGTGCGGATAGTCCTTTTGACTATCAGGTCAGTCTGCCCAAAGGTAGTTCACGTGTCCAGGAAAGAATTTTCGTCTACGCCTATCCTTTAAGCGAAAAGCCGCTATCCATCGCACTAAACAGCGAAGATGGTTCACCATTTAGAAGTGGTGAAATGACGCTTGCCCAGTACAAAAAATTGGTAGCCGAATCGAAAGTCTTTTTCAACGAGGGCGCAGGCATGGGACATACTGCCGGCGAACGTGATGTCAAAATTGTTCCTAAAGCCGGAACCAATGCGCCTTCTCTCAAGCTGGTATCAACTGACGAAAATAAAGTCAATGGTTCAGGGACAGCAAACAAGAAGGAAGTTAGCTTCACAAT
>JADZFV010000643.1 GCA_020854255.1 Candidatus Melainabacteria bacterium
AAACGGAGTCACGGAGCGGATCGGGGCGCAGCAGTTTAATTTACAAGCAACTCAGGAAGTGCTCAACTCCTGCTGGAGATTTCCTTTGATTCTAACCAAAAGCTGATGATTCAAACCGATCAATTTTATGCAGCTCGTGTCAGCGGCGTATACTGGGAAAGTGCCAAATTCTAGAGGCTACTGGACATGGCAGACGTTAAAAGGCCAGCCGAGCAGACAGAAAACAGTAACATTCAACGGACTCCGGAGGCAGCGGCAATTTCCGGTGTAATTGGAGGGCAAACGAATCAGGAAGTTCACGGGCAGGCTTCCGCTGTCGCGCATGCCAATGACAGAACACTTTCTGAGCCGGACCTGATCGCTATGGAAGAAGGAGAAACACTTCAGGCGTATAAGGCGCGGGTAGCGCAAATTCAGGCGAATCGGTTTGGATTTAATGATTCACAGGATGAGACCAATGAACAGGACGCTGCGAAAGTTTCCGAAAAACCAGCAAAACAAGCTGTAGAACCTATGCCTTCCCTGTCTCCTATTTTGAGCGAAGGTCCGTATAACTCAACCGTCAAGCTCAATGTGCAGATTACCAATGTGCCGGAAGTATCCGAAGGCGTGAAACCGGAAGAACTACTGCAGTATTCAGATACAACTTTTGAAGCAGGAGCGCAAACTGTCAGACCAATAGAAAACTGGCTAGCCACGCCAAATGCTATCACTGACTCGCTTTTGCAAATCGGACCGGCCCTGGATAACGCTGTCAATTACTATGCAAACACTTCTGCCAATCAGGTCGCAACAGATGCCCAGGCGGCGGTAGATTATGTGGGACAAGTGTTAGGAGGCACGCTCGATTATGCGCTTACGCCTGATGAACGGGCTAAGGCTGCCGGTACTATGATGCCGATGTTTTTCCTTGAAGGCAACGTCAATGAGCCGATTCATCCAGAGACTGCCCAACAACTAGGTCTTAAGGATCTGAGCGAGGCTGAGTTAACGTCCGTCGGGATACGCCGAGTTGTACAGGATGCTACCGATCTACACATGCCCGAAATACCGAGTCACTTGAAACATATTGAATTGCAACCAGCAACAGCGGAGTTGCTCAGCTCAGCGCCATAGAAAGTAAAGGAGCCCCTATCCGGATAGCTTCGAGTCCCGATGATCTCGGACACTTAAAGAGCATGGCTGCAAGTGCTGCATATAGAATGTTTGAAGATGGCACTCATGAGATCGTGCTTCCCCAAAATGCGGCAAAAATACAAGCTCTTGAGGAATACCTTCATTCGACACAAAGAAAACTGAGGTTCTTTGCAGAGAAAGACATCCCGAAAGAGATAGCAGAGGTACACGTCAAAGATTTCATGATTCGCCATGCAGCCTTACTAGGGCTCGATGACAAGGACGTTCAAGTGTTAAATTGGCTCAAACAAGAAGCTATTAGACGTGCTGACGATGCCGGATACATCTGGAAGGAGTGAGGGAAATGTCCAAGTTTATCTTCAATGTTGTAGATGTATGGCAAGAGCCTGATCATATAGTCGTGATTTCTGACGTTCCCGATACAGAGGCGGATTTCAGACATGGTGACTTACTTGAGTTGCGGCGTACGGACGGCAAAGTCCTACAAGCAAAAGGCGGATCAATTTTATTCGATCCTCCAGAAGATCGTCCGTTTGCAGTCGTCTTCAAAGGTCTAACCAAACAGGATGTTCCGCTTGGTACTCAAGTTTGGCTAGTCAACGCAGAACGCGCACCGAGAAAACAGTCCAGACATTATGAAGAAAAGCGGGCCAAAGAACACCGTGACACCACCTGACTTTGCAACCTGTCGCCCTTTGCAAAAACGGAGGCCACTCAATGGCGCTGGACATAGTTTTTGGATGGCACCTTGACGGATTTACCTATCCGGAAACAAGCACGGGAAAAGATTTTAGTTTAGGAAGTCTAGTTGTTGGGCCTGCTGGGCTGGCACAACAACTGGCCTTGAGGCTGGGAGTAACAAAACCATTTTTGCCACAGGCTGTGCGTATCGCAAATTACATGCGGGCTTTGGAACAAATTGATGATGGGGATCAGTTTTACTCTAAAAGTTTTGCGCTCGATTCGTGGTCCACGGCAAGCTGTCTTCTTGTAATGAGAGAGCAACTCATTTCTGCAGGATGGGACGGTAACCCGGTTACACAAGCATCAAGAAAGCTGCTGTCGTTTTCTGCTGTCGAGCAAGTGGTATTTCCACTCGGGAGTCCATCGGAAACATTGCGGGCAATTCTTTAATATGAGGGTACTCGGCGACGCTCTGCACCTTTTTCTTGCAGAAGACGACATTGCGACAAAACGCGAAGAACGACTGCAACGCGCCAGTGAAATCGCAACCGCATATGAAGTTTCAGGCTTTCCTGCGGAGCATTTTTTGGAAGCTCACTCAAGACTTCATACTAAACTTGATGAACTTTATCCTGACGCTGTTTGGTTGAGAGAATGGCCGGTGAGAGGCAGACTGGGAGATCAGCGCACCTCAGGATCGATCGATTTCCTTCTCGAATTGTCTGAGGGCTATGTGATAATCGATCACAAATGCTTTCCCGGAAGCGCTGATTCGTGGGAGCAACAAGCGTTCAGCCACTATCTCCAACTGGATGCATATGCAACGCTGGTGAGCCAATCTACAAAGAAGAACGTACTTGCAACTTACATTCATATGCCTATCATCGGACTGCTGCTTGAACTTCAATCTGCAGGCAATTGGAAAAGCGAACAATTGCCGCAAGAATCTGAGGAAAACTGGCTGATCATCTAAAACCCAAGCCCAAATTTGTTAGCGTCTATATTTCGAGCACAGAAGAAATAATCATCATCCACAAACCGGCGCAGCCCTCCGAAAGCATTCTGAAAGC
>JADZFV010000644.1 GCA_020854255.1 Candidatus Melainabacteria bacterium
ATATATATAGTACAGTGCAACTGAGTTCGGCATCCCGCAAGTCAATGGGCATTTGCAGAAAAAATGAGCGACAACACATGCGAGGTATAAATTCTATAGAATCAATCGAGCAAATTCGAACAGAATCGAGCAAAATGGCAGTCCCTTCCTAAGTGAGTTTGAAACCTGATGGCTTTATACGCGGATCTTCACAGACATCTCGGCGGCGCGCTTCACCCCAGAATCATCTACAAATTTCTTCAACTGCAAGATCACGCTGTATTGAATTACTTCCCGGACTACGAAGGGTTTTACACTTGGTTTACGCGGCAATGCAGGACTTTGGAAGAGTTCGTCAAAATCCATACGCTGGTGGAAGAGTTGCAGAGCGCAAAGCATCTACCTTACTTCTGCAAACGTCTGTGTAGAGGTGCGTACACTTTTGAAAATCTCCAATACCTCGAATTGCGATACAACCCTTACTTTCGAACCGATCACACACAACCGCCGGAGCGCCGAGTGGAATTGATGCAAGAGATCATCGAAATCATCACAGCCAACGTAAGACCAGCTGACTATCCCATAACCGTCAAGCAGATCCTCTGCCTCGATCGCAGACTTCCTCAGAATCTCAATGAAGCAATTCTCAAAGTTGCAAAAGACAACCTGGGACCGGTCGTCGGAATTGATCTGGCCGGACCGGAAATCGATCCGGAAAAATATGAGGTATGGGTAAAACTGCTTGCCAAAGCAAGGTCATTTGGTCTCAAAACCACCTGCCACTTAGGAGAGACAAGCGCCGATAACGTCCACCCAGACTACTTTACGGTCCTCGATCGAATTGGTCACGGCATTCACATTCCGCTTTCTCGACCGGACCTTTTGAAAGAAGTAGCAAAACGACAGATCACTTTGGAAGTTTGCCCGACCAGTTACTTGCAGACCGGCTCGATCAAGGATCTCAGTGAATTGAAAGTAGTCTTTGAGCGCTGCAAGGAATATGGAGTAGCGATTGCGATTTGCACGGACAACCCAGGCCGAAATCCTGCACCCTGCACGCTTCCGGGGGAATACGAGAGATTGATAGATCATGACGTGATCGATTTTTCGGACCTGCAGGCATTGCAGACGGAAGGTTTTCGATCTGCCTTCGGATTTGTCGGAAAAGGATAATTGCCGGACACACTTCTGTTTTAGAAGCAGAGCATAGGTTTGCGGGAAATCAGCGCAGATCGTTTTCGATTTTGAAATGCTGCCACAGAATTGTTATGCAAGAGAATTGTGTTCTGAAACACAAACAGGTTGGTGCTTTTCGAACACACACTCAAACGCAAAAAAATCCTGCGTTTATCCTTACCTGCAAACCCTTTGTGTTCATTTTTTCAGAAAGTGTATATGCATGTTAAATACTCCGCTATTTTTTTCGAAGTCCGGACAAACCTGATAAGACATCGCCCAAACTGATCTCAAACGTCAATTCAACGTTCGAAAAACCATCATTGCACTCTTAAAAGTAGTCACTGCAAAGCTACTCTTCATGCCGTTTTCCGTACGGCATTAAATACTGCCGGCAGGATTTTTTTCGCTGTCAGAGCAAGGTCGATTTTGAATTCTTCGACTGCCAATGATCGAACCGAGGAAAAAAATGTTTCAAAAACGAAAAAATCTTTTTTCCTCCCCCAGAAGAGGGGCCATCAGAGGTGGTGCCTGATTAGAGTTGGCTTATCATGCGGGTTTTATTAAAACACGATCGAATATCGATCAGCGAATTCGAGCAATTTGATCGCTTGAATGCATCGATCCATATATTGCAATTTCGGCCAATAGAAAGTAATGTATTAAACGTGTGGTGTGATTGATAGAGTGCAATCAGTACTCTTAGTATCAATGGTGGCATAGGGTCCGACTCAAATAGAGACAGTGACACGTTTCTAAGCACAAAACTATTACCAGTCCAGTGCAAAGCAACTTTCCTAACCGCCATAACAATTCTCGGGAGGAGAAATAATGGCAGCTAAACCGAAGAAAAGAAAAGCAGCAGCTAAAAAAGTAAATCCAGCTGCAGCTATGGGCGACGAAGCTGGCGCAGAAGCCAAGCCGAAAAAAGTCGCTAAGAAAAGAACCGCAAAGAAAGCAACAGCCAAAAAAGCAGCTCCTAAAAAAGCCGCCAAGAAAGCTGTAGCGAAGAAAGCAGCCCCTAAGAAGGCAGCCGCTAAGAAAGCAGCTCCTAAGAAAGCAGCTGCAAAGAAGCCTGCTAAGAAGGCCGCTCCTAAGAAAGCAACTAAGAAAGCTGCTCCTAAGAAAGCAGCCGCCAAGAAAGCTGCCCCTAAGAAAGCTGCCCCTAAGAAAGCTACCAAGAAATCTACTGCTAAGAAAGCTGCTCCTAAGAAAGCAGCCGCTAAGAAAGCTGCCCCCAGGAAAAAAGCAGCAGCCAAAAAAGCACCAGCTAAGAAAGCTACAGCCAAAAAGGCCCCTGCGAAGAAAGCTGCAGCCAAGAAGGCACCAGCAAAGAAAAAAACCACCAGAAAGTCGCCTGCGAAAAAGAAAGTAGCGGCACCGGCTGGCGGTTCTGAAGGCGGCATGGGCTAAGCTCAGGCTCCAACGGAAGCAAGGGAATACCTAATCCATGAGAGGCACTGGTTTTTACCGGTGCCTCTTTGTTATTACCTTCTGATAATCTCTCCAATTCCGATTCTGATGATTCAAAATCTCCCCGGATCAACATCACCGCGGTCCAAATTCAGAGTTGAACCAGTTGCAGTACACGCAAAAACTGTTGAGTCTCACCGAGCATTTGATCGAGGGAATTGAGCAGTTGGTGATCGTCATCGAGAATGCGCAAGTCGACAGTCTTGTTTAGCGAGGCAAACCTCTGACTCTCTTCGATCGGAACCGTTTTGTCATGTTCTCCGTGAAACACAAGACACGGCAGATCGATGATGATGTCCTCGGTCTTCATACTCTGCAGGTCCCTTGCGAAGTCATAGCCCAGAGGCATAAACGCATCATGCGCATGATGATAGAAAGAATGCGCGCCTTTAACTTTCCATATTTCGTATTCTTCTTCATTGAGAAACTCTTTCCAGCGCCTGGCGATACCAAATCCCGGGGCCAAAAGCACAAGGGCAGAAATCTGTTTTACTCGCTGAGACAAAACTGAAGCCAGCAAACCACCCATGCTTGATCCGATCAGAATAACCGGAGCGCCTCCAGGCAATTGATTGATTTGCTTTTCGACAAGATCAATTTGATAAGACAAAGTCATCTCTCTGAACGTAGGAAAATTCAAATCAGGAATTTCAACACTCGCACCATATTCAGTAAGCATATTCTTGAAGCGAATCGCTTTCAGAGAGGATGGTGACGATGCAAATCCATGCAGATAGAAAACATGCAATTGAGAATTTTTGGATGTTGATTTGGATTTGGAATCGATCAAAGTTTGCCTCCCGCTCCATCAAGTGACAACCCTGGCGGCATCGTACCTATATATATGTATTGGCGCATAAAATTGAGAAATGAGCGCGAACCATTCTTAATGGTCAATAATATGCCGTTGAACTCAGCCCTGACTTATTGGTAAATATTGGGCTGCTCGAGGACACACTAGCTGTTGAAGGATATTTATATGGAAGCAAAATCAAGAATCGATGCGGCCCTGATTGCTGCTGTAGTCGGCTTGGTCACTGCAAACGCAGCATTGGCGGAAGATACAAAGACAACAACCACTACCGCCAAGACAACCGCAGCGTCTGATAAAAAAGACGGGGAGGCAGAAAAAACGACCACCAGTGCCGAAACCACCAAGGCAGACGGCAAGACAATCAAAACAATAAAAGCCACAGAAAAGACAACCAAGAAAACCGCCAAAGAGTCAGCCTGTGGAAAAGGTTCGTGCGGCACGGATGAAAAAGGTGCCAAAGCGGCTTCTGAGGCTCACGCCAAGACAGAAGCCAAGACAACAACCAAGGTCGAGAAAAAATAACAGAGCAATTGTGAAGAAAATTGATACCCCGCGGGCTCAGGTATTCCGGGGGTTGGATATTTTACACAGCTATTACACACAAATGGCTTTTTGTTAATCACGGTGACATAGGATGACCCACATGTGCCCATAAGCAGGGAGATTGTCTCCTTAAGGGTTCATAGTCTAAACGTTCAGGGAGGACAACATGCAAAAAACACAATTGGTCGCTGCTCTCGTGGCAGTTCTCGGGCTTACTCTCAATGGCGCCGCACGCGCTGCTGACGAAACAACAACCGAAACTACCAAAGAAACCACCAAAGTAGAAAAGAAAGCAGAAAAGAAAGCAGAAAAGACCAAAGCCTCGAAGAAAGCAAAAGGTAAAGAAGCTTCCTGCAAAGGAAAAGAAAGCTCCTGCAAAGGCAAAGAAACGAAAGAACAAACAACCAAAGGCACTGAAAGCTCCTGCAAAGGCAAAGAAAGCGCCTGCAAATCCAAAGAGTAAAAGCTAGCGCTCACACAATGTGTGGCGTTATTTTTTCATCAGCCTTTTGCCAGTCGAATTCAGCTTTAGTTCGGCGGACAAGTAATGCCTGACTTTCTCGACACGAAGAAACTTCTACCCAATCTTGGTATCGGGTTAGGTTTGCGCCGGGAATTGGCATCACAGACTCTGGAGAACAGAAGCCGGATCGACTGGCTGGAGTTGATACCTGAAAACTATATGGGGCTAGGGGGGGCTTGTCGCGAACGACTCGAGTCGGCGCGCGAAAAGTTCCCTCTAGTCACACATGGAATCAATCTTTCCATCGGAAGCACAGATGACCTCAACTCTGAATATCTGAGCAAGTTGAAAAAACTGCTCGATTTCACTGATTCCCCCTGGTTTAGCGATCATCTCTGCTTCACGAGCTTTGACGGCATTTACATGCACGATCTCCTGCCTATTCCTCGTTCGAAGGAAGCAATAAAACTGATCGCGGAAAAAGTGAAAAGAGTGCAGGGCACAGTCGGTCGCCCATTTCTCCTGGAGAATATTTCCTACTATATGAACGTGCCGGGTTCTCAGATGAGCGACTCGCAGTTTCTTGCAGAAGTTGCCGAAAAAGCTGACTGCGGTTTACTGCTCGATGTAAACAATGTCTATGTAAATAGCTTGAATCACGGATTCGATCCATTTCAATATGTCGATCAAATCCCACTTGAGCGCACAGTGCAAATACACGTTGCCGGTCATAAGCAAGGCACTGATTATGTCATCGACACTCATGGATCTGCAGTTGTGGAGCCGGTCTTCGAACTGCTTCGATACGTGCTCGAACGAGTTGATGTCAATGGAGTCATGCTGGAAAGAGATCAAAACTTCCCGGAGTTTGAAGAAATACTTTCCGAAGTCGACCATATTCGAAAAATCAGTCAGGCGGCTACCAGAGTTAAGCAAACTGGAGCCCTTCCAACAGCCGCTTGCCATGTAAACCCTCAGGAGCGAAAGCGAGAGTTTCCGGACACAGGCCGTAAAGAATTGACGGAGGTAAAACACGCTCGTGTCTTCTCTGCGTGAAATAGAGAATACTCTGACTTCCATATTGATGGAAAGACAGCCGGTCGAAAGTGCACAATCGCTGAGCTGCTTATTGGAAGACGAAAAGTTTGATACCGAAGGCGCTCGCCTTTACGCACGCCTGATCGGCTATGGGCACAACGATGTGATCAGTTCTATTTACCCATACTGCGCAAAGGTTTTGAATCGCAGCTGGGAGAGAACTGTAAAGCAATACGTGCAAGTGTTTCCTCCAGATCACTTTCATTTGAACAGCTCAGCCAGAAGGTTTCCCCGGTTTGTTTCCGAAAATTGTCACGAACTTCTGGAAAAGTGGCCCTATCTGGCTGAATTAGCCGATTACGAGTGGTTGGAAATGGAACTGTTGGAGGCTGATACCGCCATCAGTGTCACATCGAAAACTCCGCTCAGCGATCCGCATGCGTTTGTTACGCTCGGTCCTGTCACCAATCCCACTTTGAAAGTACGCACCTACAAATATCCGATTCAGCAGATTGTCGACCTGATTGAAGGCGGGAAAGGTTTTCGCAAGAAGTTTCGCCCTGAGCAGTCCCATGTTGCGATGTACCGGGACCCGCACAGTCATAAAGTGAGAATCGTCGACCTGGACGACAATGCGCAGATTCTTTTGTCTGAAGCAGACAGAAGCTCATACGGTGATATAGCGCGCCGCGCTGTAGAACTGAATCCGAAGCGCGATCCGCAATTGACTGTGACAGACGTAATAGAGTTGATCGAACAATTTCACGATATTAATCTCTTTGTAGGCGAAAGAAAAATAGGTACATAAAAATCATGCGTAATAAGCAGTTTTTGTCAGCACTTACAGTCGTTGGAACTCTCTCGACACTTTCTTTGTCGGCGCATCCGGTGGTTGCAAAACAACTCAATTACGTTGTTGACGATGCCAAGAACCGTGATTCTGTGAGCTTTACCTCTGACGCACCTATAGAGTTAATCGTTGGGAAAACCAGCAAGATCACAGGCAAAATCAATGTTGACGAGAGCCTTGATCTATCGAAGCCTTTTGCAGCAACATTTGATGTCGATCTGGCATCAATTGACACAGGCATTGCGCTGCGCAACGAACACATGCGCGACAATTTTCTTGAAACGAAAAAATTTCCCAATGCCACATTCACTGTCAAAAATCAGGCCGGAGTCACTGGTGTGCTTAAAGACAAGCAGAAAGTGACGATTAAAGCCAATGGCAATTTTTCATTGCATGGCGTGTCCGTCAAGAAAAATGTGGCTGTCGATCTCACTTTCTACAAAAATTGCCCTTCGACTCAAGGCAAGTTCGAACAATGCGACTTGATTCAGATCAAGAGCACGTTCAATGTGCCCTTCAAAGATCACCAGATCAAACGACCTGACGTCGTTTTCCAAAAACTCGCAGATACTGTGATTGTGACCATTGCCGCAACCGCAAGACGCGATTTGAGCAAGCCCTAACTTAGATCAGTTTTTTCTACTATTCTGCTTCTTTGTGAAGGGCCAGTTCGCGATGCGCGCTTTCCACGACGGAAGATAAATCAAATTCTGTTTGAGTGTGTTCGCTAGACAGGTAAAGCAAAAACTCGATATTGCCTTTAGGTCCTTTGATGGGCGAATAGCTCAAGGCGTGCAGGAAAAGTCCAAGCGCGCGCGACTTTTCACCGGCCGTCTCCAGAACGTCGAGGTGAACAGCAGGGTCCCTTATCACCCCACCATGACCGACGAACTGGCGCCCAGCCTCGAATTGGGGTTTTACAAGTATGACGAATTCGCATTTTTCAGTGTTCATCGACAGAAGTACAGGAGGAAGAACTTTGAATGCTGAGATGAATGAAACATCCATACTGGCGAAGTCGGCGCGCTTTTCACCTTCACTTACTCCATAGAGTAAGCATGCGGTGATATTGCGAGCATTGACGCGTTCCATGACCTTGACCCGATGGTCTTTGCGCAGGGTCCAGTCGAGCTGCCCGTAGCCGACGTCGACGGCATAGACGAAACTGGCGCCGTGTTTGAGCATGCAGTCGGTAAATCCACCAGTGGAGGCGCCTATGTCCAGGCAGACCCGCCCCGTCAAATCAATGTCGAAGTCTTTGAGCGCTTTCTCCAGTTTCAAACCGCCACGGCTGACGTATTTGGGAGGTTGATAGGACTGAGCAAGCTCCAGATTTGCCTGTATTTTTACGGCATGCCCTGGCTTGGTGACCGGCTTTCCATCAACCAAAACCTGCCCTTCCATAATCGCCGTGCGCGCAGATTCCTTGGTCGGAAAGAGTCCTCTTTCAACGACCAGCGTGTCCAGCCGGTCTTTGTTCTGTGGTTTTGCCATCAAAGGTAACTCTATCCGATTGCCTGAGCTTAAATGGTGAAAGCAATTAGCAGCAGTTTCTTCCATCTGTTAAAAACATTTGCATGGAAACATCCTCAGGCTTTCGTGCATCTATCGTCATTAACGAAGCGCGGCGATTGAACTCCCACAGGAAAAAAGTAAAATAGTGTACTTGGCCATGGAGCAGAACTGGCTGGATGAAGACACCGCCTTGAAAGCGGCTGCCCTGAAAGGGGTTGGGGGTTCGAGTCCCTCCTGCTCCGCCACTTTTCAATCTCATAACCCAGTCCTGCGCAAAC
>JADZFV010000645.1 GCA_020854255.1 Candidatus Melainabacteria bacterium
ACAACAATCTCAGTGTCGTTGAATGATAAATCCAGGCGTTGTCGCAATAAGTGCGCACCGGTTTGCCCCGCTTGAGCAGCGCCTTTCGAAGACAGTCAAGCAAACTCGGCAACTGCGTATCCCAATATTATGTCGGGTCTGCGATTATGGCGGCTTGAAAGTGGATCGGTCTAAGACATTGGGTGGGGCAGGGCATTCTAAGATGCGGCATGACACCAGTTTGTTGACATAAAAATGATGGTTACTTGTTCAGAAGAACCCCTCTGGAGAAGTAACCATGATAGAAGAGATTTTGAAGAGAGGACCTGGACCAACATGGCTGATGGACAGTCCGATCAGCGAGCTAGCTGCAGCTTACATAGGGTACTTTCAGGAACGTGGCTATACCGTTGAAACGATCAGAGGCTTTTTGTCGGCAACGGCACACTTTGCACACTGGTTAAAGTCGAAACGGTATGGCGTCGATAAGATAGACCAGAAGCTGATCGATCGATTCGTAGAATTTCACCTGCGCTCATGCACTTGTTCGGCATTATGCCAGCGTACGCCTGTCATAATCCGCCGGGCCCTCGGGTATTTGATCACTGTCCTGCAAACGGAGAGCTTGTTACATTCTTCTGAGCAGAAAGTGTCAGCATCGATTGCTTTAGAACTCGATGACTTCCGACATTACCTTGTCACTACTTGCGGACTAGCACCATCAACGGTTGCATATCGACTGAAGTATGTTGGTCAATTTCTCTTTCGTTGTTTCGGAAAGCGGCAAGTCAAACTGTCGCTGCTAACTCCGCTGCAGGTCCACGAGTTCATCATTTTCTTCTCAAAACGCTTCACTCCGTCATCGCTACAAGTCGTTCGAAGCAGCCTACGCAGCTATCTCCGGTTTCGACGACTTAAAGGAGACTTAACCGAGCATCTAACATCGGCCTTGCCAGTGTTCGCCAACTGGAAGAAATTCAGCAAGGTTACAAAGGTTCCTAATACAGAGCAGCTCCATGCTTTTTTGGATGCATTCGATAAGACCTATCCCACCGGACTCCGTGACTATGCTGTCGCACGCTGTCTTGTCGATCTCGGGCTGCGCGCTCATGAGGTCGCAAACCTCAGCCTCGATTCCGTCGATTGGCGCGGTGGCGTGATCACAATAACTGGCGGAAAAGGGCAACGCATACAACAACTTCCGCTACCCAGGGAAACCGGCGAGGCAATCGCCCAGTACCTTGTCAAAGGCCGTCACCGTTCGACCAGTCGTGCGTTGTTTCTTCAACACAAGACTCCGTTCAATTCGCCGATTAGCACGCGCGCGGTTTACGATCTTGTAAGGCGCGCAATGGCTCGCGCTGGACTATACCAGGACTTTAAAGGTACGCACGTGCTGCGGCATGCGATGGCTATTCGTTTACAGGAGTCGGGTGCTTCTCTGAAAGAAATTGCCGATCTGTTGAGGCACAAACATCTTCAGAACACAACCATATACGCAAAAGCCAACCAGAAGGACCTGAGGGCAATTGCATTGCCATGGTCCGGGAGGCAGGCATGAAGAAACCCGAGAAGGCGCCCCCATCTTGGAGAGCGCGCGTTGAAGCGTACATATCCTATCGTCGCGGCCTCGGATATGGCTTGACACGAGTAGAGATGCACTTAAACACCTTTGCCCGGTTCGCCGAGGATTCTGGCCAACAGCGTTTGACACTGCCATTGTGCCTTGGTTGGGCAAGCACAGCAAAAAGCCAACATGCAAAAATGCGCCGGCTGACATGGTTACGCGGATTTGCCCAGTATTGGCGGTTGTTTGATGAGAACACGGAAATTCCACCAAGAGGATTAATAGAGTGTCGCCGCAGGCGATCTATACCGCATATCTTTACAGAAGACGAGCTAGTCACGCTACTTGATGCGGCCGAACGTCTCCTGCCTGATAAAACGCTCCGCTCGGCAACGTGTCGAGCAGTATTTGGATTGTTAGCTGCTTCTGGTCTGCGCCCTTCCGAAGCGATCGATTTGACTGATTCCGACATTGATTTCGAAGCGGCCGCTCTTTTTGTTCGAGAAGGAAAATTCCGGAAAGATCGTGTAGTGCCGCTTCACCCAAGTGTAATCGAAGAACTCCGCCGGTACAGGCAATTGCGAGATCGAAGTATTGAACACCGACTGGTACCGCACTTCTTCGTGTTTGATGGCAATAGGCGATCTGCTCTACGTATTCTGAACGAGGTACTGTATACGGCTTGTTCGAACCTTGGCTGGCATCCACGCGGAGACTACCCGCGTCACAGATTGTATGACTTTCGACATAGCTTTATCGTTCGCAGTGCTTTGGCTATCCACAAGGAGGGAGCAGAGATCGACCGCAACATTCTATCTCTATCAACGTACGTTGGACATGCGAACATTGCTGATACTTACTGGTATTTCACTGCCATTCCGGAGCTGATGGAGATAGCAGTACAGCGCTTCCAGCACTACGTAAAGGGAGGCAAATAACGATGAGCGACAAACCATTGTGCAATCCATCAGAGTTCTCCTCTTTATTGCAGAAATTTTTCGTGGACAGGCTCACTCGGCAGAAGAATGTAAGCAAGGCTACCATTGCTGCATACAGAGATACATTTCGGCTTCTTCTGTGCTATGCCGACAAGCGCCTTGGTATAGCACCATCAAGCCTAACCTTGAGCGACTTCAATGCAAAACTAGTTCTATCGTTTCTCGATTTCTTGGAATGTGATCGCAAAAACAGCATTCGTACCCGTAACGCAAGACTTGCAGCTGTGCATTCCTTCGCCAGGTATGCGTGCTTGCAATGTCCGCAAGCTATTAACAATCTGCAGCAAATCCTGGCGATTCCTATGAAACGATTCGAAAAGCAGCTTGCCAGAATCTTGTCCCGAGACGAGATGCAGGCTTTGTTATCTGCACCCAACGTCAGTACTTGGTGTGGACTCAGAGACCGCCTGTTGTTCGCAATCCTATACAACACTGGTGCTCGAGTATCGGAGGTGATCGGCATTCGGGTCTCTGATGTCAGTTTGGACGGATCACCATGCATCCGACTGCGAGGAAAGGGACGTAAGCAACGCACTATTCCCATATGGAAAGACACGGCATCCGACATTCGGTCCTGGCTACGAGCGCAATCGCTCAGACCGGAGCAGCCGCTACTGCCCAATCGAGATGGGAGTGAGATGACACGATCCAATGTTGCAGAACGGCTAACCATAGCCGTATCGATGGCAACCAAGCAATGTCCGCAGCTAAAAACGCTCAAAATCACTCCCCATTCGATTCGCCATGCGACTGCCCTTCACCTACTCCAATCCGGTATCGACATAACTGTTATCGCCCTCTGGCTGGGTCATGAAAGTCCAACCACCACCCACATGTATATCGAAGCTGATTTGGCAATGAAGGAACGCGTCCTAACTGCGATTACACCATTGAAAACGAAAAGAGGACGATTCAAGCCCAGTGATTCGCTCCTATCTTTCTTGGAAGGTCTTTGATTATGGACAGTCACCGCAGAGTTCTCCCTCATATTCGCGCGCGTGAAGCATTGCTTCCGCGCTCTCCTCCCCGATTTTCAAAATCACTGCTGACAGGAAAGCCGCCATAATCGCAGACCCGACATAATATTGGTTATGCAAACGTTTGCATAACCAATAAAACTGTGCATGCGGAATAAATCGACTGGCATCATCGATATACGAAATCAAATATGTCTTCTTGATCTCCTTTGGATTACTAGGGTCGGGAAGCCACGGACCATCTGATGTATCGCCCTGC
>JADZFV010000646.1 GCA_020854255.1 Candidatus Melainabacteria bacterium
ACAGACCTTTTTCAAGTCCATGCTTGATCACGTCGACGGTCTTTCTTGCCAGATCGAGGGGCGCCGTTTGGATTGCCGCAGCCGCCGACAGCAAAGAAATCGTCAGAAAGAACGAAAACAACCAGACCGGCAGGACGTGGTAACGAAGAACGTGCTTATTGCGACTCACCGCTATCACCTCGAGACAGTGCAGCTCCGTTTCGATGATAAGCGCGTCCGGGCGGGCAATATAGATGGCTACACTGCAACGACTTTCAGGAGTTGGGATAGAACCTTCCTGGGGTTATGGATAGTTTTAGCGCGTATGTTCTTGAAGTATCGCTCCGCGATGGTGATTGATGAACTGTCGCACTCCTGGGTCGATTTCAAAAGTGAGAGAACAGCTGTGATCGGCAGCAGGTGTCAAATGTTTGGTGTGAATGTTGTTGATTATTTTATTGAGCTTTTTCACTATTCTGCTGTTTGCGTCGCATCCGCAAGAATCTTTGGCGATATGCAGTGCCAGGGAGAATTCAGATTCCGCCGTCGACCAGTCTCCGGCGCGTGCAGCTATTTTGCCCGCTTCATAATGCATGTCTCGACTGCGTGACGGTTTGTTTGGCGTGTGCTCTTCGGCGCAGTTAATAGCTGCTGTGATGAACTGTTGAGCCAGGCTGTAATTGTGCTTGCACACGTAAACGCGGGCAGCGCGCCGGAGTTCTCTTTGCGCCATGCGATGTCCGAATATCTTCTCGTCGAAGGCGACAACTGCATAGGTACGGGCAATGCTGGCGGGGCTGCCGTCGAAAGAAAGCCAGCTCATTCCTGAGGCGAAGAACCAGCCGTAAGCCAAGAAAGGCAAGGGGAGGAGGAGGGCGATAGCGCGGATGAAATTGGCTGTGTCAATTGACATGCCGAAATCCGCTGGGTCCACAAAGTCTGGTCTCAGGCGGAAATCCTTGAAGCTGAAATGGGCGAGCGCGCCATACAAGAGGAGAGGGGCGGTAAGGGCGAGGAGAACGGTGCCGCAACAACTGAGCATGGCGTGATATCCGACTATGTAAACAAGCGTGAGGGCGCTGGCGAGGAAATAGGCGGACGTCAAACCAAGCGAGATTCTTCTTTTGCGCTCGAAACTCATGATGCGTTCTCCAAAGTTGGGCTCTGTCGGTCGCCCGCAGGATCAGAAGATTTAACGTAACAGGGTCGATGCCGTGCGTCGACCGTCGGGATCTGCTGATCCTATGTATGCCCAAATATGCACATTATCAGCGGCCGCCTGCGGGCTGGGCTAAATTGAGCTGCCTGATGTTGGCTTCGATACATTTTCTGTTTTAGAATACATGCGCCGCCAGTCTATCTAGTATTGCCGTATTGGTCTCTATCGTTGCTGCCCAATTGCCGCGTTTACCAAATTGGGCGCGCTAAAGCCGAATGATTTTTGCGCCCTGGGGCTATTCTGGGCTGTAATCGGGTCTTTTTTGGGGTGCCTTTTCGTCAAGTTTTAAGTGCGGCATCAGTTCCAAAAACAGCTCATCAACTGTGGCCGGGTCGCCGATCACTTTTTTCGCGCCCAGATCCATCGCTTTCTGCCCGTCTTTGCCGTTTTTGCCAATAAACAAAATGGGAATGACGCTAAGCTCTTCATCCGAGCGCAATTCCGAAAGTAAATCGAAACCGCTGCCGCCGACCAATTCTTCGTCGGTAACGATCAAATCAGGCATATTTTTATTGGTCAGGTACAGAGCCAATGAAAGGTCGGATGCCACTTCGACGTTGTAATCGAGCGACTTTACAGCTTCCTTGGCTAGCTCGCCAATTTTCTTGTTCTTGCTGGCAATTAATATGTGCCTGCTCATGGATACCCTTAATTGGTTAGTCCGGAAGCGACCAAATTCTGATCGTCTTGTCGTTGCTGCCGGTCAGGGCTTGTTTGCGATCGGGCGAAAATGTCTCGCTCCAGATGCCGAAGTTGAGCCCTTTGATTTCAACCAATTCTTTGCCGGAAGAAAGTTCCCAGGTGCGTATAGTCTGGTCCAAACTGCCTGTAATGGCTCGGTCTGCGCCTTCTACGAATGCGACTTTTACTACCCAGTCTTTATGTCCATCAAGCAATTGTGATCGCTCGCCTTTCTCCACGTCCCACACTTTGGCGCTCAAATCGCGGCTGCCGGTGAGGACACGCTGTCCGTCGCCCGAAACGGCCAGGGAGAGAATGCTGTCTTCATGCGCCGGCAGTGAGCGAATTTCCTTTTGTGAACCCAGATCCCAGAATTTCAGAACACCATCGTCAGAACCACTGACCGCTTTGTTGGAATTGGCTAAGAACGCGGAGCAGCGCACCGGCTGTAAGTGTCCTGCCAGAGTAAACAATTCTTTTGCGTCCGGAAATGAGAGCACTTTTACGGTGCGATCATAGCAGGCGGTGATTATCCTCTTGCCGTCCTCCGACACGCCGACGCTGGTGACGAGATTGTTGTGTCCGCGGAAGCAAGAAATCTGATTGCCGCTTTCTACTTCAAAGACGCGCACAGTGCAATCGTCCGAGCCGGTGACAATGTATTTTTCGTCGGGTGTGAATGTGACGCAATTGACCTGATTTGTGTGTCCCGGGTACAGGCGAATTTGTTTTCCTTGAGTCAAATCCCAGAGGCGCACAGAGTTGTCGGCGCCGCCGGAAATTGCCCGCGTTCCATCTCTGGAGTAAACGATGCTTTTCACCCAGTTGATATGACCGGCAAGTTGTTTCAGTTCTGTCGCCTGTCTGGTGGGTGCCGACGGCTGACCGTATGACGAGAGATCGGAGTCGCTTGTCGATGGAGTCGGGCTAATAGTTGTAGTGCCTGGACTGGCGCTGGCGATCGATTTGTCTGTAATCGCTGTAGGCGCTGCGCTGGCGGCGGAAGAAGCGGCTGGTGCGTCGGTTGGAACAGGCGTGCTAGTGGCGGCGGCAGCAGATGGAGCGGCAGCTGTGGTCTCGTACGGAGCGTATGCGGCGGTTGCCGGTTCGCCTGATGAACCGGCACTGCCTGCGCTAGCGGCTTCCGCGACCGGCTTGCTGTCTAATGTTCCGGTTTGAGGAGCGGCACTGAGCGCTTCCGGTTTTCCGGCGCCTGGGGTTGCCGCTGTTTGTGGTGCGGCGGCTGCGGATGGGGCGGCGGACTGACCTGATTTGCTTTCCATTTCGGCAATCACTTTATTGATGCTTGCTTCTTCCAATGGCTTATTCTGCGCTTTGTATAGTTGCGACAAGAGCTTCATCGTCTTCAAAACATGCACGTCTTGCGGACCAAACAGCTGTGCTTCCTTCATTGCCAGCGTGATCTGCTTTTCGGCATCTTGCAATTGGCCGGATTTCAAAAGCCGGGTGCCCAGGTCATAGAAGGTTTCCCAGGCAAGTGAATTACCTGCTGCCATAGCTTGCACGGCAGGCAACAGAGTCAGGGTCAGGGCAACGAGTATGTAAGTCGCTGAGCGTTTGTTTGTCCGTCGAATAGAAATCACTGGCTGTCAAACCCCTCTGCTTCAGTAAGCCGAATCAGCATATTTTAGCCGGTGCGAACCTAGACTTCCAACGATCGTGGCAGTTTTTGAAGCGTTTGGCGCTCGTCAGTCCGGGTGGAAATGATACTGAATATGGTATCATATTTTGTTCTATCGCTGAAAATTGTGTTGCGCTCTCTGGGTCTTCGGAAGCGGCAGGGGTTTTGCCGGAAATCAACAAGTTGCGAATTTTGATTGAACAAACGCTTGCCAGCATCACCAAAATGACTCGCATCGGGTATAAAAGAATCGATCATATATAAATAGCGACGCTCGGTTGTCAGGCGAGGATCCTCGGGGAATCGCCAAAAGAGCAGGCGGTAGCTAGTTTTGGGAGGATTTATGGAGAAGAGGGTGTTTGGCAAAACCGGCATGAACGTTAGCGTCCTTGGCTTTGGCGGCGCTGAAATCGGTTTTGAGGGCGCCTCAGCCTCAACCGTGAAAGAAATTCTAAGTGCTGCCCTGGACGCCGGACTAAACGTGATCGACACCGCCGAGTGCTACATGTCCAGCGAGGAGTTGATTGGAGATGCCGTTTCATCCCGCCGAGACGACTATTACCTTTTTACTAAGTGTGGTCATAAATGGACTTATACCGAGGAAGCGTGGACAGCTGCTGACATTGCAGAGAGCCTGGAGCGCAGTTTGAAGCGCCTCAAGACTGACTACGTCGACCTATTGCAATTGCACAGTTGCAACAAGAAAATTCTGCAAAAAGGCGAAGTTGTTAAAGCTCTTGAAAAAGCCAAAGAAGAGGGCAAGGTTCGCGCCATCGGCTACAGCGGAGATGGAGACGACGCTTTGTTTGCGATCAAAACAGGCGCGTTTGATGTTTTGCAAACATCGTGCAGCATAGCCGATCAAGAATCGATTGAAAAACTCTTGCCTCTGGCTGCAGAAAAAGGTATGGGTGTGATTGCCAAACGTCCGATCGCAAATGCTGCCTGGCGCAATACAAGCCGCCCGCAAAACATTTACATTCAGCCGTACTGGGAGCGCTTGAAAGAGTTGAAATATGACTTCATCAACGGCAATGTCGAGACGGTCGGCGAGACCGCGCTGCGCTTCACGCTGTCGTGTCCTGTCCACACGATGATTGTCGGCACAACCAAACCGACTCGCTGGTTGGAGAATGCCAGAATTGTGGAGCAAGGAAATCTTTCCGAAGAAGAATTCGAAGCGATCCGCGCCCGATGGAAGAAAGTGGCCCGCAAAGATTGGGTCGGTCAGGTGTAGAGGCTAGTCGATGCGTCGCCCGGTCGAAAATCTACATCAAATCTACGGAATGATTCCGTGTTCGCGCATCACTTTGTCCATATTCTCGTCGATGACGTGATTGCCTTTCTTTTCAGCAATATCCGTTCCGTGCGGAAGCAGTGAAAGCTTCAATTCGTTGAGTCGCCTGGCCGAATCGTGCTCTCCGCGCTCTGAGTATAGTTTTTCCTGCGCCTGAATTTCCTTGACCAACCGGTGTTTTGCTTTTTCGCTGGATACTTCCAGAAGATTGACTGAAACAAAAATCCAATTCTCAGCGCTCGAGAAGTCTTTGCTCTTTCTTGCCAGCTCTGCTAGCAAGAGGTACGTATTAAGCCGATCTTCAGGCGTAATGCCAAAGCAAAGGTCTTGAATATCGAGTATCTCTTGCAGATAGGCGCCGGCTTCTTTCAGATCGTCCAGCATCAAATTGCTGCGCACCATGCTGGATAAAGAACGCACAGACTCAGGATGTTTGTAGCCGAAAAGTCTTTCGGTCAAATCCATCTCTTGCTTGCGAAAGCGTATGGCATCGACATATTTACTTCTTTCTTCCAGCGTGTCGGCAATTTGCTGCGCCAATTCACGAAATCGAAGTGATTTGCGTGGTTCGAATTCTTCGATGTATTCAAATTCGCACATCAACACTTCCAGCTGATCGTCGCGCCCGCCTTTCGTCTTGTTTGCATTTGCTGCGCCCTTCAATTGATTGATACGCGCGGTCAATTTTAGGATTTCGTGCGGTGCCTTTTCTTTGTTTGGTTCGAACAGCGAAAGTGCTTTGTTGAGAAGATCGATGGCGGCGGCCGTTTGTCCCATCTGTGCATAAACTTCCGCGAGCGTTTCCAAAATGCTGATGGAAAGTCTATTTTTGATGCTCGGTTCGCCTACCAAATTAAGCGCGCGCAACAACAGCACTTCCGCGTCGTTGTATCTGTCCATTTGTTTTAGCAAGTGACCGAGATCAAATAGTGATTCCGCATGCGCCGGATGTTCCGATCCAAAAATTGTTTCTTTCTTCTTGAGCGCGCGCCTCATCAGTGTTTCGGCTACAGGCAGATTGCCGAGCATCACCTCTGCTTTCGCCAGTTTTGACAGAAGATTGGCCAGTGATGCGCTTTTCGCCTCATTACTTGCCTTGCGCAAAACTGCGGAGCGAGAGAGAAAAATAGCAGCGCGATAGAATTCCTTGCGCTCCAGATAGATGGTGCCGAGCGCTTCGAGAATTGTACTTACGGCAAGATTATCTCGTGGCGATGCGCATTCGAGTGCATTGAGTATGCCAAACAAAATCGCTTCCGCTTCGGTAAAGGCCGAGCGCTTCGACAAAAGCTCAGCCAGCCCCTTTGCCGCGCTTGCATGCGCTGCGTGCGCGTTCTCGTCCTTCTTGCACTCTTCCAGGAATGTGCGAAAAAGACGTTCCGCATCAGCCGTCTGACCTTGCGCCAGTGCCTCTTCTGCTGCCTGTTGAAACTTTTGCCAACTCATCAAATGGGTTCGAAAAGGTGTTACCGGTTAGATTCGCTAAACTGAATGTTAACACGGCTTACAGCCTTGAGCCCGGTTACTTTGAAGAACTATTATTTCGTCTGCTCTTCGCTCATTGAAGCGCTTGAGAGTAGGCACGGCCGCGGCAGGAGGGCGGATCTACACAGGGATTGGCGCGCAGTCCGTTGCGCCCGATCGCATGAGCCTGGTCGTCCATCATCTGTCCGGCATAAAGGGTTGTCGGTTGAGCCTGCGTGTAAACCTGGGTTTGCGGCATCTGGTCCGGCATCATTAGCGGTGTGCCGGTCTGAATGTAATTTACCGGCGGCGCTTGCATCATGCCGGGCGCTGCCTGCTGCGGCATGGTTGGCTGCATCGCCTCTTGAGCGTAGGCTGGCTCCGGCTGCGGAGCTTGAACGGGCCCGGAATTGGGCAGGCTTTCCATAGCATTGGCTGCGCCGGCTCCGCCGTCAACAACCGTGATATGCGGTCCTCTGCCGCCCATGCCGGAGAAGTAGCAGAAGGTGGCAGTGACTGCCGTGCCGATAAAAATCCCCAGAAGCAGCAAGATGATTTTGCTCAGGACTTCGCCGTTGTCTTCTACAGGTTGAAAGTATTCGCTCATGACTGACAGGCACTCAAATAAGGAGGACGATCTGACCCAATTGTATGGATGGGGTTTAAAAGCGCTATGGTGGAAACCGCAACAGCGCCGAAAAAACGGACTTTGCGGCGGGTGGGCGGTTGGTCGTGAAACCTGGTAAGTCCCAGCTGGCGACAGATTGCCGCCGCTCGAACCAGAGGTGTGAAGGCTTGATTTTCTCTGCTTAAGTTTGTTTTAGCCGATAGTCAGCGGGCATTTCATCAAAAATTGCGCAATGCTCGGCGTGTTCTGCATTGGTTTGGTCATCGCCTCCAGGGCGCCTAATGACCCGGGAGACGCCAGATTGGCCTCTGCTGCCAGCTTAAAACTTGCGTCTACAGGCCCGGAGGCCATATTGATCGCTCCATCACCGATGGAGGCTGCTATATCTGGCATTGGGCAAGGGACCTCAAATGCTCATGACAATTCCAGGTTACCAGCGCGCCCGGTCTTTTGCAGGTTAATTCTGCGAATTGGGAGTGCCGCCATCCTCGCGGCTGCGGATCGCCGCATCGTCGCGGCTAAAATCGTGCCTTCTATCCCAGCCGGCAAGATGCCGGCGCTCCAAGAAGTAAAACCCTAATCGCTCCAATTGATGAGCGTCACGTCCACAGGCTGGCCGGCTGCCAGTTTTTCCAGGTCTCTGTCGAGATGCAGCATCACCTGGGCTTTGGCCAGCCCGGACAGCATATGTGATTGCTGCCCCAGAGTCGGGACCGCGACAGTGTCGCCTTTTTCGTCTCGGGACAGCGCTGCGCGGACGAAATCCACTCGACCCGGGCGTTTTTTGAGCGTTGCTCCTGCCATAACCCGAAAGGTCGAATTGTTTGCGAAGCTGCCGCCCGCCATCTTTCTTACTGCAGGTTTTACGATCTGGTGAAAAGTGACGAGCACCGAGACAGGGTTGCCCGGAAGACCGAAAAAATACTTGCGTCCGCCGTC
>JADZFV010000647.1 GCA_020854255.1 Candidatus Melainabacteria bacterium
CTACTTGCCAGATGCTTCCAATCCAACTCTTATTTGCGGTAGTTTTTCACCCAGGCTGGCCATGGTTTGATAAGTCAATGCTGCCACATCAGCCCGAGTAGCAAGCTCATTCGGCTTAATTGACTCGGGATCAGGATAGCTGACGATGATGCGCGCATTGGCTGCTTTGGCTACGCTGGGCAGAGCCCATGTAGGAACCGTGTTGCCGTCTTTGAAACGAGTCATGGCTGAAGTGTCGGCATTAGGATTATTCAGTGCCTTGGCGAGGATCACCAGTGCCTGTGCTCGCGTAATTTTGTCTTCAGGACGGAAGCTGCCATCTGGAAAACCAGTAACCAGCCCGGCATCGCTGACCTGGCTTATGACGCTTGCGGCCCAGTACTTTGTCGGCACATCCTTGAAATTGGCCGCTCGTCCTGCCGGCGGCAAATTCAAAGCGCGCGAGGCGATGGCTGCAAACTGCGCTCTTGTAATATAGTCATTCGGTTTGAATGAACCATCCGGGAAACCGCCGATGGTGCCGCGCTTGGACAGAAGGGCAATGTATTGTTCCGCCCAGTGACCGCGAGTATCAGCCGCTGCGCCTGTGGTGTCAATCTTCACCGGTTTGTCCAGAGTGCGGGCGATTTCCGCATCGAGTCTGTCGAGGTCGCGGGCCAACGTCATCACTTCCCATTCGGACAATCCGTTGTCAGAACTTCTAAAGGCATTCTCTACATCGTTGATGCGATCGAATTCGTGCATGAAGTCGCGGCGATTGTCTTCAGAGATTGCACCGGAGCGTGCCGCTTCATTTATGCGAGTCTGGATGGATGCTTCCTTGGAGGAAATGTCGGGAAGAGCAGGCAAGGATTTGTCGATGCGCGCGGATACTGCATCATATTCTTTGGAAAGAGCAATAATTTCTTGATCGCTGAGCCCACCTTCCGAGCCTTTGAAAGTGCTTTCTAATCCATTAATTCGATCTAGATCGGCTTTCAATGACTCGGCATCTGCCGGTTTGAGGCGTCCGGAGGCCAGCGCTTCATTGACTTTTCGATCGATATCGGCGCGTCTTCTGCCCACGTCGGGCAGGGGTGTCACTGCTTTATCGAGATTGATTCGGAAATTGTCGACGTCGCTTGCCAGGGACAGGGTTTCATTGTCCTCAAGTCGACCGTCTTGCATGAAATAGCGGTGGCGCGCATCGATTCGCTCGATTTGCACTTTTAGATCTTGAGCTGCTGCCCGATTGATTCTCCCCGCCGTTAGGCTGTCCGCAAGCCGTTTTTTTGCATCGGCGATGCGTTGACTGATTCCTTGAAGGTGAGGGGTGCCACCATATAGTTCGATCTTTGCTCTGAGACTGTCGAGGTCGCGCGCCAGGGTCAATGTCTCCGTATCGGAAAGACTACCGTCAATGCGGTATGTAGCTTCCAGAGCGGCAATGCGATCGAATTCTTGCTTGAGATCCATCACTTGTTGTGAATTGAGTTTTCCCGAATAGAGCGCGTCAGTAATCAGTCTTTCGATCTCTTGCTGGCGCTGGTTGATGCCGGGCGTATTGGTTGCCGAAGCAGGTTGATATCGATCGAGCGCGGTAGACAGATTTTCCAGCTCAATGGCCAGAGTCAGCGCCTCGTTTGTATCGAGCCTTCCGTCATTTGCTTTGAATGAAGCTTCTTTTGATTCGATTCTGCTCAGCTCTTGCCCGAAAGTATTTGCTTCGGCAGGCGTGATTTTGCCTGAGGCCGTAAGGTCTTTTACTCGTCTGGAGATCTCTGCTTTTTTCGATTCTGTGCTTGTGTCATTGACGGTAACCGGTTTGATTTTAGCGTGCACGCTTTGTTGCAGCTTGTCCAGGTCGAGTGAGATTGTCAACATTTCGTTGCTGTTAAGTGATCCGTCCGCCCTAAAGTTTGCTTCTTGCGCTTTGATGCGATCGATTTCGGCAAGAAATATCTCACCGTCCTGCCGAGTCAGGCGTCCGGTGAATAGCGCATCTGAGATTTCGCGAACAATGTCTGCTTGTCTGCCCGGCAGATCGGAGGTTGACGAAGTGCGAGGA
This sequence comes from Candidatus Melainabacteria bacterium, assembly GCA_020854255.1. Lineage (GTDB taxonomy): Bacteria > Cyanobacteriota > Vampirovibrionia > Obscuribacterales > Obscuribacteraceae > QKMZ01. The sequence goes on from JADZFV010000647.1 coordinate 2,048, forward strand.
GCCAGGCTGGCGTCTATCTTTTTTTGTAAATTGTCAAGCTCGAAGGACAGCCTCATTTTTTCCCAGACTGAAAGTTTTCCATCTGCTCTGAATTGCGCCTCGTTTTGTTTTATCCGCTCGAGTTCTGCTCTGAAAGTCCCTGCATCTTGAGCATTCAGTCTTCCTTGTTGAACGGCATCGTCAATGCCATGCAGCATCTCAGTCTGGCGAGTGCCTACATCAGCCATTTGCGGCAATTGCCCCAGGTTTTGCGCCCAATTCATTTGCGAGAAAGCCGGTTGAACGCCCATGGATGAAGTAGCCAAAGACAAAAGAGAGACGGACACTGCGAGCATGAGGGCGCGATTCATTAGAACCTCCTGACAAATGACGGTCATGTATGAGCGAATGTCTGAGCGCTGCGGGCTCGCTCCAACCCCTTTGTGGCGGCAAATTTAGCACATTGGCTACTGATCCGGTATCCAGCATTTAGATGGATTTCCTGCTAGCCCATGTTTAGCCCCACATCGATCATCCATCAGCCTGCATCGAAAAATTAGACTGCCTGCATCGACGCGACGCCATTTCCTTGAGGAGATAACACCAGGAGCTTAAGAGAAGCGTGCGAGCACAGCGCTGCCCGAGCCACCGGAGCGAAAGTGCCTCTGTCTGAGCTTTTCGAAAAGGTCAGCGAATTATTGGAACCACTGGCTGAAAAAAGTTCAATAACTCTTCGGGTTGTCGATACCGGACTGACTGTAGAAGCAGATGAAGGTCAACTGCAGCGCATTCTCGCAAACCTGGCCGGAAACGCTCTCAAATACGCAGGCAAGGGAGCGGAAGTCGTTTTCTCCGCGACTCAAAAAGACGAAGCAACCGAACTGTCGGTCAAAGACAACGGGCCGGGTATTCCTGAAGACAAACGCGAGCATCTGTTCGAGCGTTTTTATCAAACGAGCGCCGAACATTACGAGCTTGGATCAGGCTTGGGTCTGGCAATTTGCAAGACCCAGGCCGAACTTCATGGCGGAACCATTGCGGTCAAAAGCGACGTGGGCGATGGCACCGAGTTTGTCGTGTAGCTGCACCGTTAGATTTCTTCAGTCGAGATCAATATCCAACCGCCCAGCTTACGGTCAGGTTGGTAGTTCCGTCTGATCTGGCAAGGATGTTTACCGTGACGCGCTCCTTGCCCCTGGTACCTTGCAATATGAATGCTGCGCCCGGGGGTCCCATTTTTGCCAGTATCTCATTGGTTGCCGTCTGAGTTACCCAGTTTCCGCGGCGCAACGCTCCAAGATAAAACTGATTTACCGTTGTCGGAGTGTCTTTCGTGACTATTGTCAAACTTGCTGCGGCGGCCCCCGATGTTGTGTTCATAAAGTTTGTTGAAAGCACATTGCTGCGATAGACATCAACAGGAAAGTTTACGGGCGCAGCTGTTGCCATATGCATGTTCGGGATCTGGAGGGCGGCAGGGAGCTGGCCCTTTTTTAAGTTCAAGAGCCCTAGCTGGCGCGCTTTTTCCATTGTCGCGGCCGAAGGTTGAGCGAAGCCCATGCTGGCAGTTGCCGAGATTGCGATCATTGACGCCAGCAAGACTTTTGAGACGGCAACGCCGTTTTTTCTGAGCTTGTCTTTCATTCATAACTCCTCAGATGATCGGAACGCAAACGCCGACTGAGATAACATTGGTTTCGCGCTGCACTCTGATCTTACCAAGACAGCCGTTAAATCCGGTTCCTGGTTGCCAGAATAACGACTTCTTCAGAGTGCCTGAGCCCAAAGCGACACTCTGCACGCAGAAGGGGTCCGGAACAATGGTCGGGCTGAAACCAATTGGCGCAGGAATTGGAATGGATGTTCCTTTTTTCTTTTCCAATCCGTCCGGAGAGTTGTTTGCGACAACCGACAACCATGGAGCTTGCGGATCTGCTACTACGCCTCCGATGATTGGCATACATCTCAAAGATTGACCGTCTGGACTGTAAAGCGCGAAGTCTTGCGTAGTACCGGCAATCAGCGCAACTGAATTTGCAGGATTCATGAGTGCTGCATGGACGTGACCAGCGTTTACTGTGGTGCCGACCTTCGTTATCATTTCATTGCATCTTGCAACGAGCTCTTTTTCCAGGTACGGCTCGCCGCCACTGAGTGGTGGTGCAAAGATCATGCCGTCCAGGCCTGTTGCCAAAAGCGCTGCCATCTCCACACCAAGCTGCACATTTATTGCTTGCACGGTCGCGCAGAGAGGACCACCTGCGATAGCGGGAGGGCTGCTCTTCAATTCCGGAGTAAATCCATAAGTGCCCGTGAAGTATGTTACCGGGATGAACGCTGGAACGAACTGCCAATTGACTATAGGATTTTCCACTCTCAACTTAATGAATGAGTGGGGAATCGCGGCTTTATATGTCTGGCGCGGATTCGTGATCATCCACGACATTGCTTTTTCGGCCGGTTTGCCAGGCTGAGACGCTACACCTTCAGCGGAAAATGCATTAGGGACTGGATTCGACCAACCAGCAGCATTAGTCTTGGCACTTTCGAAGTTAGTCTTTGACACCATATGCGGTTTTTCTTCAAAGAGAAATGGAACTTGCCAGATAGAGTCTCCGCCAAAATTGAGGTTCTGGTAGCCCTTGAGGAAGAACATTCCGTTGGCATTGTCCGGTGCCGGAACTCGTGTTGTTTGGCTGACATTGCTGTTGTTCCACGTAAAGCCATGGGGAGCAAAGAAGTTATTGCCGGTCTCTCCACCCAGCATAATGTTGCTTTCCCTACCTTGCTCCATCTTGGATGTCTGCCAGTTTGCGCCAGGAATCTCTTTCACTGATGCGGAGTTACCGATCATTCTTATGTTGTTTTGGCGAGCAAGATCAGTAAAAAATCCGTGCAGATTATTTTCATCCTTCAATTTGGCTGCCAGCAGATTGCTTATCTGTTCAGCCCCCAGCAATGCACTGGAGGCATTATCCATGCCGGTATTGTCTTGCGACTCAGCTTGCTGCGCAAGCGCGTTAATTTTGAAGAGCATGGCTTCAGCCCATACTCTATTGATGCGTCGCAGATTGATCGTCGGTGACGGAATGATGCCGTTGTCCGGAGGATCTTTGCAGACATCCCAGAAGCACTTTTGATTATTTGCCGGTGAAACCGGAACACTGATGTCGTCAAGCGCTTTTCTGCCAACGTTCAGTGTTCCAGCGTCGACGGCGTTCTTCGTCTCTTTTTGTGCGTCCATGAACAGGACAAAGAAGAAAAATCCTAATCCGAGTACTACAAGAGCGAACCCGAAGGCTGCCGCCAGGGCCAAAATAGATCCTCTTTCCCTTCGCCCGGTTCGCGACCTTATCATCTAAGGAGTCCTCACATTTGGAATACTTTGCCGGCTGATGTCTAGTGAAACAGAATGCGCCGGTTATACAAATACCTGCCAGTAGAAAAAATTAGCGGGGCGCCGTCCCAACAACTGGTTCTGTTGCTTTGCCATTGAATGTCATTTCAGAAAAGCCTGCGAGCGGCACGGGCATTTTCACGACCATTATTGTCTTGGCGGTACAAACACCGTTTTCCGCCCATGTCAGTTCGTCCAACACCAGGGACTTTACTATTCCTGATTGTTTAAAGGTGGCAAGAGCTTTCTCTCCCGCTAACTGAGCAGCATTGCCGTTCGGCTGGTTTGCTCCAGCGCGAGCGCAATTTTTGACTGCCGTATCGTTCATTGAGTTGGCGATAACGATGGTAATGAGATCTACTATTGCTAACGCGATCGGGATTAAAATGAGTGCGCCCAGGGCGGCCTCAATCAAGCTCACTGCCTTGTTTGATCTCTTGAATCTAGATTTCGCTGTCACCTTGTGGTTTTCCTGTTGAAACAAATTATTGCTGAGAGTAATCGGGATTTTCCATTTGTTTTTCCTGGAACACTACCAGGGGAAATTGTGCATTGATCCCGGGAATGCCGAAGAAAAATGGAATGGGAAGGAACGGGTTGCAGTTGATCGTTGTCTTGACTCGGACAATTACATCTTCAGCATCTGTAGCTCCGCTGCCCTGCTCTGTCTGACCGGGTCGATAAGATACTTCAGTCTGCGGATCTCCAGACATGTTGACGAATTTGCCCATGCCGCTGCGCCAGACATCCGGTATACCTTTCTTGACTTCGCCACCTGGATTTGCTGCTTCACTGGCTTTTATAAGTGCTGCTTGAGCGACTTGATTGTAATTGAGCACCATCACCGTACAGTAAGCCAGGCAAACGCTCAGGATATCCACAAGCGGAAAAAATATGCAAATAACCAAGACCAACATGGCCGGTCCAAACTCAGCAATGCCGGCACCATTTCTGGTGCGTATTCGGCGAGCTCGATATTTTCTTGCCAGCATTTCTTAGTCCCTCTTAAGTGCCCGGATTCTCTCTTGACCCGGACTGACATGCTAAATGTACGCCTGCCGTATGATATTTAGGGGATTCCAAGATTAGATTTAACATCATTATATTGCCGCTAACCTCCCGGCAAAAGGTGTGGCACAAATCCATCGGGCTCTTGGGTCCTGCCAATCTTCAATGTCAGTCCTCCGCCTGCCTAGAGCTTGCGTGGGTAGGCTTTTGGGCTGGTCATCTGAGGTATGATTGATTGCGGGCGCAAGGGGTTTTGGCAGCAGGACTTCGGATAGTCATGAGCAAAAAGAAGAAAACTTCCGCTAAGCAAACAAAACCAAACTTGCAAAAGCCTCCGGCTAAACCTGCCAAGGAAGCAGCTGTGCAGAAGCAGAGCGCGCCTGAAACTTCGGTCGAATTGGATGTTCCATTAAAATCGGTGCAAGCGCAAACGCAGCCGGCAAAAGGAAAAAAGCTTGACCAGAGCGCTTCCAGACCCTCAAAAGCTGAATCTTCAAAAGCAAAAGCCGAGTCCAGTGCAAAGCCGGAGCCGTCTTCGTCCAGTCGAGGGCAAAGCTCGGCCAAGCAAACCGCACCGAAATCCGCGCAGAGTCAGGCTAAACAACAGAAAAAAGATTCTGTACAACAGCCTCCAGAGCCAAAGAAGAAAGAAGAAGCCAAACCTGCTGCTAAGAGTCAGAAAGGCGGTAAAGGCGCCAAGAAGAAGGACAAAGCGCCACGGCAATCGGTGGAAACGGTTTTACCCCCCGTCGAGCCATCTGTATCTGAAGCAACACCGATTCCAGAATCAGCATCAGCATCAGCACCTGAAGCGAAGCGAAGAGTTCCTAAAACGCTCATCGATGAGGAAACTGACTTTTCTCCCGGTCGCCAGGGAGCAGAAGGCGACTCTACAACAGCTGCCCAGCCGGCAAGCGCTGCGTCTGCTGATGCTCCTGCGCCGACTGATGCGCCTCGAAGGGTGGCAAAGACAATTTTGGAAGTGAATATTGGTGGTTTGAAAGAAGCTGCCGCCAAGGCTACCGGCATTGAAAATAAAGCGCAAGCTCCCCCGCCGCAGCAGCGCGAGGTGGCTAAAACACTTATGGATGCAAGTACTGATGGGCTGCGCGATACAGTGGAAGCTTCATCGAGAGCTATAGAGGATGAGATTGCTGCAGCTATTCGAGAGTCTGATGCTAGCGCTGAGGGGCTTGCCGATGCAGTGGAAGCCTTATCGAGAGCTAAAGAAGATGAGATTGCCGCAGCAATTCGAGAGTCCCAAGCCGAGGCAGTTGCACAAATTGAGCCAACCGCCAGCCCCTCGCCGGCAAGCGAGCCTACAGATGCAGAGCAGATGGTTGCCAATGCGGCAAAGCATCCTGAAGTTAAGCAGGCAGACAGAAAAATTGCTAAGACGATGTTGGACTTCAGGGCCGACGAACTGTTCGAGCTTGCCAATTCGGATTTCGATACTCTGGTTGAAGAGGCAGAGCCGCAGAATCCTTCCACACCGGCTGCCCCTCCCGCCTCCCCGGCACCCGAGCCTGCTGCTGTCCAGCCTCGTAGGGTCGCAAAAACGATGCTGGAACTGGATGTTCCGGATGTGAATGCTATTGTCGAGGCGGCACAGTCGACTGCGGTGGAGTCACTTGCGCAAGAGCCTGTCGCGCAAGAGCCTGTCGCGCAAGAGCGGCGGTCGACTTACGACGAAGTCAGCATGGACGACTTGAATGAATTTGCACAGGCGCTCAGAGAAGATAAGCCCATGAGTGCGAGGGCGGAACGCCTTAGAAAAACCATGCTGGGAATTCGCAAACACGGTCTGGCCAGCTCTGCTTCGCTGCCCGGCGTCAAAACCACAGGCGAAACGCAGCAGCCGCAAATTGCAGCGCAGGATACGCCAGTGCGCGTTTCTCGATCGTTGCACCCACTGGATAATTTTTCATTCGATAATCTATGTCCGGCAGACGATGAGACGAAAGCAGAGACACAGGGCGATTCACAGGGCGATTCTTTTCAAGATGCGCCGGCTGAGTCTGTGTGGCCCGGAACCGTAAGAAGAATAGGCCATGATGATCCGCCTTCGGCTCCTCCTGAGGCTCCTCCAGAAGCTCCGGCGGACGCCGAGTTTAGGGGTGTTACAACCGTTTGGCCACATGACGAGGAGCAAAAAGAGCAGCAGCAACAGCAAGGGCAGGAAGTCACGGCACGTGCAGTAAAGCCGGAGAGGTTCGTGGCTAAGACGATGCTTGACATGGATTTCCTTAAAGAGAGCCTTTCAGCTTCCGTTATCCGGGCTGAAGAAAAGCTGGCTGAATCCATCGCTCTTAAAGCGCAAGAACCTCCAAAGCAGACCCTTACCTCAGACGACTACAAGCTTGCCTCTCCCAATTGTCCGTTTGTCTGGACAGATGGCGGCGTTTCCAAAGACCGAGTCAGGTATTGCACTCATTGCAGTTCGCAGGTCTACGACTTTTCCGGCTTTGACATGGCCGAAGCGCAGTCGCTGATCTTCAAGAGGGAGAACCGCGAAGGCGCTCACTTGTACAAGCGCGAAGACGGCAAGTTCTTGACCAACGACTGCCCGATAGCGGTTAAGAAGAAGAAGGACAAAGCGATGCTGGTTGGGGGCGGCGCGCTGGCCCTCATCTTGTTGTTGATTATGGTGGTTATTTCGTTAATAACACCGCAACCACAGGTGGCGACAACACGCCCTGTGGAAGCCGGAACAGAGAAACCAGCTCCTGCAGCCGGAAGCAGTGATCTCAAGCCTTCATCGGCCTCTACTTCGGCGACGGGCGCTGAGCCTGAAGGTACATTCCATTACAAAAGAGGTAAGGGAATCACCCAGAGCCCTGCGCCTGCTCCTACAGTTGTCGTTCCACCTGAAGATACAACCGTTCCCGGTACTAATTCCGGTTTCGACGAAGGCGGGCGATTCTGGCAGTACACTGATAAAGGCAACAACTAATCGCCCTGGAAGAAGTACTGGTTATCGAGAGCTACTCGATGCGAAAAAAGGTGCGACCCACTTTAATGACATCAAGTGGTGCCAATTGATGAGGCTTTGTCAGGAGCTGGTCGTTGACGCTGGTGCCGTTGCTGCTTCCCAGGTCTTCAATCCACCATATGCCGTTGTCCCAATAGATGCGAGCATGACTGGCCGAGGCATAGCCGTCCTCGGGCAAAATCACTTGATTGTCATCGGCGCGGCCCAGCTTAATGGACGGATCGTTTAGAACGTATTTCTCGCCGGTAGCCTGGTTTACCAGCGTTGGCAAGCGGGGTTCGTTGCTCATATCTCTCTAAATCCCTGTGCTTCCAGAGGACGGTCAGTGCTGACAGAGCACCATCAGATGGTGCAAGGATAGCAGAATTTTACAGCGAGCCAAAATTGACGGTGCAGGGGTGGACGATATCTATTTTCCAAATGCGAGCCGAAAATTAACGCTAAGGACAGCATCCGACGCAAAAAGTTTTGTCCTGATAAAGTAGGTTCTTACGGTCGATTCCGCCGGGCAGCCGTGAGATAAAACCGCTTGCGCTCTGCCGGGGCACAAGAAATAATTCTTTTCGGTGCAGACCGTTTCTGAAATACATGACACAGGGTGTTGAGTTTTTGCAATTGAGTTCTTATTACGGCGAGCGAGATAGACTTTTTCGGACACTGGCGATGTCTGTGCACGCTGTCTTTGGATTTTCATTTTTCACCCTGGTTCTTTTCTGCGCTCTTGCCGGGTTTGCGCTTGCCCCCGCTTCAGCTGAGCCCCTCAAAGCCAATATTCAATTCGATCAAGAGCTGTCTCCCTTGAAGGCCGGACTGCGTGAAGGCGAGCGCATGAATCTCAAGGGCGTCGCAACTGATAAACAAATTACTGAATGGCGGCGCATACCGAGATGGTTTGCTGGAACCTGGCACCGTGAGAGAACTATCAAGTACGTGGAGGGCAGACCGGTGAGCTATCAGACGCGCGCTGATCTGATTACCGGCTATCAGCAAGACGCCAAAGGTAGAGTCTGGCAGCCTGTTTTTACCAGCGTTAGAAAAGTCGACGCCGACGAATACATCGAGTATCAAATGCCTCAGCGTAAGACTGTCTATGCAATTGAGCAAGGCAAATACACTTCATTTTCTCTTTCTACTCGACTGAGGGTCGACAAGGAAACAGGAAGAATAGTTGCCTCATTTCAACAAGAAGATTTAAGCGTTTCCTCCCCTGAAGAAGATGGTGTTGTCAGGGCTGTTGTGAATTGCCGCGTGTTCAGCCAGGATGGAAAGGTCAAATTCGAAGACACTATTGAGGTTTTGGAACAGCGCACTGAAGATTTCAATCCAATCGATGAGTTCAACGGTATCGACTATCGCGCCAGCTTCATCAAATTTCTGGAGGAAAGTGGGCATCCGGAATTGATACCGCCGGAGAGACCGCCATCTGTTCTGACGCAAAATCAGGAAAGAATATTGAGCAGCGAGAAGAAAGACAACTCTTTGACAAAAATCAAGTCGAAATTAGGTGCTACCGAGTAGTTACTTGTTTTGCGATCGTTTTGATAAATTGATCAGCTCTATTGCGCAAGATGTGAACGAGCTGAAAGATCTGATCGAGCAAAAAAAAGTACGTCATTTCGATGCCTTGATGAAAGTGGCAGAACTTCTTCCAACCACGATCACGCACAGGGGGGCAGCAAGAACACAAATCATGAACAGCAAGGCAACTGGCTTGGGCCGAGGCGGAAACGGTGTGTTTGGGCGCATGCACGCAAGTGCGGCATTGATTGATTCAACAATCGCTGCAGGTGATTGTCGACAAAAACAAAGATCTTGCAAATTCGAAAGTTCCCTCGCACCCGATCAATTTTGAAAAGAGCAATGCGTTTCTAGTTGTCGCTGTAGCCGGTAACGTGATTCTCTGCACAGCGTTGGCATTCGCCATGAGAAAAACGGCTAGTTCGTGACAGATTCGGCGGCACCCAGAGCCAGATCTATTGCTGAATCAGATCATCAAGCTGTCAGCTCAACTCTTCACCGCAGGAACCGCAAAACTTAGCGTCAGCTTCATGTGGAGCCGAACAGCTTTCGCACAAACGATTGTAGGTTTTGGTTCTGCAAGGCTGTTTTGCGCACATGATGCCCGCAATGACACATAAGACGCCGGCTGAAAACACCAAGAACCTTAGCTGTTTGCACTTCATAGTTTTACTCCGAAGGTTGTCCGGCTAAACGTTTATGCCAGCGTATTGGGCACGGTCTGAATCGGCGCATCGTGGTCGTCGCACAGAGCCACCAAATAGTCTAATTCGTGAGCCTGCAGCGTGCTGGCGTAATGCGCCAGCTTCGCATGCCAATGCTCTCCGCTTTTCCGAAGAGACAGAAAGCGCTCAAACTCCTCTTTTAATTCGGGGCTGATTTCGTCTGACATATTCTTACTCAAGCAGATTAGATGGAAATCTGTCGCCTAAGTTCCATTCTACAACTCAAAAGACTGCCGTGAGCTAAACAAAAAGCCCCGCAACGCGGGGCTTTCAATAGTAATGGGGCAGACGAGGGGA
>JADZFV010000648.1 GCA_020854255.1 Candidatus Melainabacteria bacterium
CAGTCTAGTGAATATGTTCCTCTTTTGTTTTGGGTAATTATTCAAACAGCACGGGTCATGAAACACTACCTACAGGCTATTTTAGCGCGTCGCCCTGTCCTTGCCGAATTGCTACCCCCGTAGATCTTAGTCTTGCGCTGCTCAATGGTTTGCGCAGCTGCATGCCAATCTAATCTTCTCGAAACCATGTGCAAAATTGCTCCGAACACTTCGCGATGAATGGAAGGAAAGCACGAGCTACTGAGCCATTTGCCGGTTGCAAAGAGATCCTCGCGCGACATCTGCGAAAGGCTACAAAGTTGAGAGCAAGATTAAAGCTGAGGGTTGAGCTTTGGTTCAAAACCAGATTAAGCCCGCTTAGGCTATTTCTGTTGAGCGTCCAGGTTTTCCGCTCATGAGCAGGTATTTGTTGTTTTACACCTGAACGTTCTGTTACGCCAGGTTATCTCTTCATTACCTCAACAAAACCCGAAGCCTCAACCCGACAAACCTCTGACTCGACAAATCGATACTTGCTCAGACAGCAATCCAGCTGTTTGGGAGAACGCGAGTAACGACTTATCTAGAAAGACCTTGCCGGGACGAATTCGAGAGCGGCAAAACGCTCTTTGCCTTTCTCGAATTCGCCTCTCGTCGTGCCACAGCCCGGGCGCGTGAAGCAGACCTGTCTTACCAATTCCGGTGAGCAGAACTTTCTATAGAAAAGGAAACTATCATGAACACACTAAAGGCAGTCGCGTTGTGCAACAACGCGGGTGTCATGATCGTGTGGTTGTGGGAGGAACTGATTCCGAATTGCCTGGGCTTTTCGATCCGCCGGATCGACAAGGCGACGGGCAAGAAGACGGTTCTCAATTCTCGCCTTGTTCGTTTCAAGGGCGAGCAATCCAACGCCACCGAGAGTGATACCGACTCGCATCCCATCCAGGGCTGCAAATGGTTCGATGGCGTCGACGAAGGCGCCACCGTGCAGTACGAAATCGTCCCCCGCGTAGGCAAGCCAGGCAACCTCAAGGACGGCGAAGCCGTTCTCACCAACGAGGTCACGCTCGGCTTCGACTACGGTCCGTACGTGAAAGCGTGCTTCAACCGCGGTCACCTGGTGTCCACTCAGTGGGTGGCCGAGAAGCTTCCCAAGCTGGAAGACGGTAAGCCTGATCCGGCTGCGCTTGTGGCGGCCATTCAGGACCCGGAAAGCGAAATCGCGAAGTTGCTTGGTGCGAGCCTACCGGCTTTCACCCGGCTGCCTTACGAGGACGCCAAGCGCATCGCCGGTCACGTGTTGGCTCTGTACTACGAGCTTTCATCGCCGGAGATGGTGAAGTACCTCAAGGAGAACAAGGATGTCTGGAGCATGGTCCTCGGCAATGCCGGTAAGGACGATGCGACGAACGCCGAAGCCCGCGAGGAGCTGCACGCCATCGGCGCGGACGTGACGGACCGCATGCTTCCGTCTTCCAACCTGCCGCACAACAAGTCGGCAGTTCTGGTTGGCCCGAATGGAAAGCCGGTCTCGTGGATGTTGCAGAGCGCCAACCACACGAAGACCGGTTACTACACTCAGGCCAATCACGCCCTGTACATCACGTCGGCGGACTTCGCCGCGCATGGTGTCGACTACTACGAGCGGACGAAGACAGACTGCGACGACGTTCAGACGCAAAGTGCCGGATACCGCAAGGCAAACGCTGCCGTCATGCAGCCGGTCGATCTCGGTGACGGCACCGAGGTACAGGCAATCTTCTCGCCGTCGACGGAGGTAAGGACCAAGCCGAAGATCGAAAAGGGTCAACGGACGTTCCCGCTTCTGGAGATGGCCGCCAGCACGGCGAAGGTGAAAGAGGTGTTGCTCAAGGCGAAGCAGGGGGTTTACTTCCTGGCTTTCTACCCCGGGGCGCCCTCTTTTCTCGACGTCGCTACCTGGTTGCAAAAGAAGAAGCCCCATCTCTTCATCCGAGGTGCAGTCTCATCGGCCCAGGCGCTCCCCAAGGGGCAAGAGGGTGTCGAGGACGACGCTTTCCCTGATATCCAGCGGGCTCGCCCGTTGGGAATCAACGGGCTGAGCTCGTTGCTGGATGTTTCTCACCCGACCGAAATCGCTAACCCGCAAACGGCGGTGGCTCTGTTCCGTCCTCGTAAGAAGACGCCGGCCATTATCGCTGCGGCAGCGCTGGAGAACGGGTGGGAAGACTGGCATGCGGAGTTGCTCAAACTGCCTGACGCCCACGCCATTATTCACTCGAAGGTGATCGTCGTCGATCCCTTCGGTGATGACCCGTGGGTGCTGGGTGCGGCGAGCGACAACCTCGGGCTGAAGGCAGGCATCGCCAATGACGAGACGATGCTGGCCATCCGCGGCAACAAGCGGCTGGCTCAAGCGTACTTCGTTCACATCATGGACGTGTACAGCCACTTCATGTGGCGGTACTTGCTGGCCACCGGGCGCAGCACGTTCTCGGGTGAGCTGTCGACGACGTCGGCCTGGCAGAGGAAATATCTGTCCGGTCGCGCGCACGGCGAGTACGCTTCGTGGTTCGAAGGGATGGAGGAGTAACACCATTATCGGGAGCTGGGAGCAGGCAACTGCTGTCCGGTTTCCCTTAGTGGTGGGTGACGCGATTGAGTCGCCTGGAGCAATCCAGGCGGCTCGGTTGCGTGTTTTTGAACAAGGCGAACATTGGGGAAAAACGGCTGTCTCGGGCGATTTTGCCGGAGATGGTCGTCCTCTTTTGTTCAAATAAGAAACGGAGAAATCTCATGAAATGCTTCACCGCACTTGGTGGCACAGTCAAGGCCGGCATCCGCCTGCGCAAGGACCCACCAGCGACCCCTGACGGGAAATCCCGTTATTTCGTTCATGTGAATCCAGACCACTTCGCAGAGGTGCTCTCAGTCGACGCGCTTCTGACAAGCGGCTGCGCCTATTTAGATGGCGACGATGTCGTAGTCGACCGCTGCGTCTACGCCGGAGGCGACCTCAAACCGGAGACGACGCAAGACGGCAACGCTCTGGTGCTCGGCGCCATCGACCAGGGGCTGGCCGACTTCGGCGACTTCGCCAGGCCGGAAGGCTATCGCACGGCGATCGGTCCCAACGTCTGCTTCCACGCAGTCGTGAGCCGGCACAACAACCGGGTGATGGGCAAGACGACCGGGCACGAGGAATTCGCTTTCCTCGGCATCTTCGAGGAAGGTGACTGCCTCAAGGCCAACATCATCTTCGAGGACGAGCGCAACCAGCCGATCGACCTCTGGGCCGACGGCAAACTGCTGGCGTACCGCGGCGGCGAACTTCACTTCCGCAGGGCGTCGGTAGGGCTGAAGTCTCAGCGCTGGAGCCGCGCCGCGTAACAACG
>JADZFV010000649.1 GCA_020854255.1 Candidatus Melainabacteria bacterium
CCTCTGGCAAGAGCGCCTCTTTTCCTCCCTGCGCGCACGGAAGTTCCGGCAGTGTTCACAAAGGCGTGCATAAATTTCCCAAAGGAGCCTCGGTAAAGATGAATCCTGATGGTACGATCGAGGTCACCGAACCAATTTCAGGTGGCGGCAATACGGTCAGCGGGACGCCACCGGCTGCAGCCAAGTCCAGCATTTCGCAGAAAGCAGGTCGCTCGGCTAAAGCTGGTTCATCGGCCGGGGCGACACCTTCCGCAAAAGCTCGCACTGCGTCAAAACCAGAACGCCGCGCCGCCAAAAGAGCTAAAGGTCATGGTAATTTCGGAGACGTACGCGTGATCAGAAATCCGGACGGCTCAATTGAGACTTATGACGCAAACTAAACAATCGCGCCGGAAATTCCGGTGACAAGAGGAAAAAAGGAATCATGAAATATGACGCGGTGCTAGTCATGTCTTTCGGTGGACCGGAAGGAATGGATGATGTGATGCCATTTTTGGAAAACGTTTTGCGCGGCAAGAGCGTTCCTGAAAAGCGCATGAAAGAAGTCATTCACCACTATGAATTGTTCGGCGGAGTCAGCCCGTTAAACGGTCAGAACCGCCGCTTGATCTCAGCGCTGAAAGATGAGCTGAAAAAACACAAAATCAATCTTCCGGTCTACTGGGGCAATCGTAACTGGCATCCGATGCTGTCTGACACGCTCAGGGCGATGAAAGAAGCGGGAGTGAAACATGCAATTGCGTTTGTCACTTCCGCTTATGGCAGCAATTCCGGATGCCGCCAGTATCTGGACGACATTGAACGGGCGCGCGCGGAAGTCGGCGAAGGCGCGCCGGAAGTCGACAAATTGCGATTGTTCTACAACCACCCCAAGTTCATCGAGTCCAATGTCGCCCATCTGAAAGAGTCTTTGCTGCGCATCCCGGAAGACCGAAGGAAGTCCGTTCACGTCGCATTCACCGCGCACAGCATTCCCAGCTCCATGGCTGAAAGCTGTGAATATGAAGCACAGCTTTTAGAAACTTCCAGGTTGGTGGCACATGACGCCGGTATCACCGATTGGAACGTTGCTTTTCAGAGCCGCAGCGGCCCTCCCAGCCAAGCGTGGCTTGAGCCTGACATCCAGGATCACTTGCGCGATGTCGCTCATCGCAAAATAAAGGACGTAATCGTTTTACCGATTGGATTCATATCCGACCATATGGAAGTCATTTACGACCTCGACACCGAAGCTGCTTCAGTGGCAGGCAAGGCCGGTATCAATTTCGAGCGCTCCCTGACGGCCGGCGCTCACCCATCTTTTATTGCCATGATCCGGGAGCTGATAGAAGAGCGTCTCCAGGATAGCGAGGAGAGACCCTGCCTGGGAGACCGTGGTCCGTCGCCTGACTTCTGCCATCCGGACTGCTGTCCTCATCCGCTCAGACAGCAAGCAACAACCTCGACCACATCGGTTTGAAAAGCGCGCTTTTCAGGGCATTACGTGCTACCTTTTGGGACGGAAAGTACCCCCAGAGGTTGTACTATGTTTCGCATCGAAATTACCAAGGCTGCGCTACTAACTCTCTGCTTCACAATAGGACAGTTTTGTGCCTTGCCTTCTGATGCAGCGGAGTCAAAGATCCCCAAGATTTATGCACACAGGGGCGGAGCGAAATGGGCGCCGGAAAACACAATGGCCGCATTTCGCAAATGCAAAGAAAATGGCGTATACGGAATCGAGCTTGATATTCAACGCTGCAAAACCGGCGAGCTCGTGGTCATTCATGACGAAGATTTGAAGCGTACCACCAATGGTGTAGGGTTGATCAAAGATACCAGCCTTGTTGATTTGAACAAGCTGGATGCAGGCAGTTGGTTTGGCGATCAGTTCAAGAATGAGCGTGTTCCACTGCTTTGCGATGTGCTCAAATTGCTGGACGGCAAGATCGTTCTCAATATTGAGATCAAGAACACGCCGGTTGCATACCCGGGAATCGAAGACGACCTCCTTAAGGTTCTAGCCGATTACAAGTATCCGGACACCATTATCATCAGTTCGTTCGATCATGAGGTTTTAAAACGCCTCCATGCGAAAAGTTCCAAGTATGCGATCGCACTGCTGGGTGATCCGATAATCTGTGATGTCGGCGAATATGCCAAACAAGTGGGTGCAACAGCCTGGCATCCGTATTTTGGCAGCATGCGCAAGGACGTAATTGATTCCGCCCACGGCGCAGCATTGAAGGTCAATGTCTGGACTCCGAATAAAAAGCCGGAGTGGGAAGCGCTTATCTCGCAAGGTGTTGATGGAATCGTTACCGACGATCCGAAGGCGCTGAGTGATTACCTGGTGCACCGAGCCAAAAAGCAGAAATAGTTTTTGAGAACCAAAATTTGGTGGCAAGAAAAACTTTTTGATTCAATCGTCAATATAGGCAAGAGAGGATTTATGAGTTTCAAACGTACAGCAATCAGCCTGAGCATTCTAGGACTTATCGCCTTCACACCATCGTTTGCCGAAGGTGAAAACCCGAAGTTCGAAAAAGCCAAAACTACAGCCCAAGCCGCCACCGATGCCGGTGAGTGGAAAAAGGCAGAGGCAAATTGGCTCAAGTGCTTGGCCTGCCTCGAGGCTCAAG
>JADZFV010000650.1 GCA_020854255.1 Candidatus Melainabacteria bacterium
AAAGCAGCAATAGCGCACTGTTTTAGCGCGCAACAATGTTGCAACAATTGTTTGTTATGGTGTTGTCAACAGGAATCCATCCTCCCCGCTTAATCTCCCGCAGTACCTTCACAGGTCTTGGCGATAGATCATTTCTGCCTCCCCAGGAGCCATTACCATGCCAGAACAAACTCTCAAACCCCAAGAGTCTGCCCAGCTTCAAGAGGAAGCCAAAGTCAGTGTCCACGAACAGGAAAGCGATTTGCACAAGCCTGTAAATCAGCACGACAAACACACGCCTGTTTACTCATTCTTTTCAAACTACAATCGTCGCTAAAAGCCTGTTTCAAGTCTGGCGTTATCGGCATTGAAATCAGCTCAGAAGGCCTAATGAGGGCGAGAATACTTTCCGTATCATTGGCTAACGCCGCGCGGAAAGGCCTATGCCTTCAATCAATTTCACTTCATCGTCGGTGAGACTGAGACTTTCGACGGCGAGATCTTCTTTCATATGTTTTGCATCGGAGGTTCCGGTAAGGGGCAACATTGCGATTTGCATTGCAAACTTGAAAATGACTTGCTCGACACCTGTCTCCAATCGTTTTGCAATGGCACGCACAGCCGGATCAGCCATTTCTCTGGCATTGGCGGTGAGCAGAGAAAAACCCTGATAGATAATGTTTTGCGCGCGGCAGATTTTTCTCACATCCTCATCCCAGCCGCGCACCGCATAGCAGCGATTTTGCACGATCATTGGTTTTGCTGTCGCTCTTGATACCAGAAGGGCAAGTTGCTCGGCAGTTACGTTGCTGACGCCAATCATTTTTGCTTTGCCGTCTCTGTATTGGTCCTCAATTGCAGCCCATACTTCCCAGTCTGCGTCACTGAGCCCATATCGCGTGTAAGGTCCATGCAAAATGTACGAATCCAAAACGTCGGTGTGCAAATGCATAAGCGAGCTGTCAATCGATTGATTGACCTGAGTTGTAAGATTGGCGGTTTTCTCGTAAGGGGTATGGTCGCCCTGTCCGTCAATTGAAGTAAATTTCGTCTGGAGAAACAGCGCTTCGCGCTTGATGCCCTTCTTGTACAGCTCCTGCAGAGCTTCTCCTACACCTATTTCGTTGTAATGCCGCAACTGATTGGCAGTATCGATGGCGGTAAAACCAGATTCTACGGCAAGCTCGACCAATCCCTTCGTGGCTTCCTTCTTCCAGGCAGTTCCATACATAAAAGATGGGACAACGATTTGATTGTATGCTGTCGGCGTCATCACTCCATCCTTATGTGAATTACAAAGCATCCGGTGAAATGTTCTCATCTTTGTCTTGAAGTTCGAACAAAGCCATACAGCGAGGACCAAGACTAAACTGGCTCTGCGGCTGCCAGCAGCTTGGGTTCATCGTTCCTGTCGTTTCAATCAGGAGTTTCCAGGTTTTATCCATCATTTGAGGCGCAAACATACGCCAGTATTTGTCGACCTGACTGGGCGGCAGGTGAAATTGCGTCTCTTTCCAATGAGAATTCAAAAGCAAAAGAAGTGTATTTCCGACCACTTCGTTTCCTTCATCGTCCATCTCATCCATATGGCCGCCTTCAAAGATCACCGCCAGATGCCGTCTTTCCTCATCTTCCCAGTCAGCTTGCTTCATTTCGGTGCCGTCGGTATTCAACCAGATGATGTCTTTGGTCTGAGACGGGCCGACTCTTATCTGACCTTTAAAAAACTTTCTGCGTTGCAGCACTGTCTGTGAGGTTCTTATGGAGGCCAGCTTATGAGCGAAAGTGAGGAACTCTTTTTCATTATCATTGAAATCCCAATTGGTCCAACTGATTTCGTTGTCCTGGCAATAAGCATTGTTGTTGCCTTTTTGCGTACGTCCAACTTCGTCGCCGCCACTAATCATTGGCACTCCCAGAGAGAGCATCAAAGTGGCGAAGAAATTTCGCCTTTGTTGAAGGCGCAGATTGATAATGTTTTCGTCATCGGTTTCGCCTTCCACACCCATGTTCCAACCATTGTTGTGATTTTCACCGTCGCGATTGTTTTCCAGATTGGCCAGATTATGTTTTTCGTTGTAGCTGACCAGATCTCGAAGCGTAAAACCGTCGTGACAAGTAATAAAATTGATTGAAGCGTGCGGGCTCCGTCCACTGTGCGCGTAAAGGTCGCTGGAGCCCGTGAGTCTGGTGGCCATCTGTCCCAGCATATTGGGATCGCCACGCCAGAATTGGCGCACGGAGTCGCGATACTTGCCGTTCCATTCCGTCCACAAGACGGGGAAATTACCGACTTGATAGCCGCCTTCGCCAATGTCCCACGGTTCTGCAATTAGTTTGACCTGAGAAACGACCGGATCCTGCTGGATAACATCAAAGAATGCGCTCAGCTTGTCGACGTCGTAAAGTTCGCGGGCAAGGGCGCTGGCAAGGTCAAAACGGAAACCGTCGACATGCATTTCCTGAATCCAATAGCGCAAGCTGTCCATGATCAATTGCAGCACGCGTGGATGCATCATGTTGAGCGTATTTCCGCAGCCGGTGTAGTCCATGTAAAAGCGCGGGTCTTTTGCCATGGTGCGGTAATAGCAAGTATTATCTATGCCTCGAAATGACAGGGTCGGACCAAGGTGATTTCCTTCGGCTGTATGGTTGTACACCACATCCAGTATCACTTCGATGTTGGCGGCGTGCAGCGCGCGCACCATCATTTTAAATTCGCGAACCGCATCTACTGTACCCTTAAAATGCGAATAGCGAATGTCCGGCGCGAAGTAGGAAAGCGTGTTATAGCCCCAGTAGTTGGCCAGGCCGGCATTGACCAAATTCTGATTGTCGACCCTGTGGTGAATAGGCATCAATTCAATTGCCGTCACTCCCAGATGCTTCAAATGCTTGATCACAGGCTCGGATGCCACGGCGGCATAGGTGCCGCGCATATGGTGCGGAATCTCCGGATGCAGCGCCGTCATGCCTTTGACATGCGCTTCGTAAATCACTGTTTTATGCCAGGGTGTATTGAGCAGTTTGTCGTCGCCCCAGGTAAAAGATGGATCGACCACCGCACCAAGAGGCGCAAACGCAGCGTTATCTCGATCGTCTTTGACCATGTCTTCTTTCTTGTGACCGACATGATACGGAAACAGGCTGTCATCCCAGACAAGGTCGCGGGCGATCGACTTGGCATAAGGATCGAGAACAACTTTAGCGGCGTTGAAGCGCAGCCCCTTCTCCGGGTCGTAGGGACCATGGACTCTGTATCCATATATTTGTCCAGGCCTGATGTCCTTTAAGTAGACATGATAGACCTGGTTGTTGTATTCGGGCATTTCGACTCGCATCGATTCGTGCCTGTCGCCGGGGGCATCGAAAAGGCAAAGCTCGACCCTGGTCGCGTTTTCCGAAAAAATGGCGAAATTGACGCCCAGCCCGTCCCAAGTAGCTCCTAGAGGGTTTGGCTTGCCAGGTAAAATGCGCATTTGGTTTCTAAGATCGTCAGTCAGTTCGGGGCGCCGAAACGACCTTCAATGATAGTCGAAATTGAAACCTAATGCGCTTCACTAACAAAAACTGGCAAGAGACACTACCTGTTGGATGTCAGACAGGGGCGATACTCACAGCGGTCGGCACAATGGTGTATTTTTCTATCGTTTTACCGACCAGCAAGCCGTGTCTTGACAGTCAAACAACTCTGTCGATAGAGCAATATTGCTGGCGGGTGCTATGTTCACGTCTTTTTCACGCGGCCATCTTTACATTTAATCCAAAGCCCCATTTAGACCTCTCATTGAAACAAGTTTGCAATCTTTCGATGGCATGATTTTGGAAATCGCACTCTTTCCGCATTAAGCAACCGCCCCGTCAGATTCTAATTACTAAAGGAAAAACTAAATGAGTGTGCACGATACTAAGCGTAAGCTTTGCTTCGCAATCCTCTCTATAGTGTCAGGCTCCGGTCTCCTCCTTACCGCCGCACCTGTATACGCGCAGGAAGCGGAAGACGTCGTCACTTACCATTCAAAAAGAACCGCCTATAGAGTAGCCGGATGGGAACAGGGATTGGTCAGAACTTCGCCCAATCTCGGCCAGTTCTACTGGGACCCCCAGACTCGCTACATGCAAATGAACGGCTCTCGCCGCACCGGCAAGGGTGTCAATATCCCGTCGGGCCCTACTTCTATTTATCGCAGTCACTCAAGCATGAGATGCAAAACCGCACCCTTGCCGGAGAATCACAGAGCCCAATTTTCAGCCGAACAAATGGCGGCTCGCACTGCCGTGAGCGCTAATGTTCGATTCAACCATGCCAAAGGTCAACTGGCATCAACAGGACCAGGAGCGTCTGACCAAGACTGTTTCGGCGTTCTGAGTTATGGAAACAACGGAGACAGTGCTTATGATCAAGCCGCAGGAGGCGGCTCCAGATCACAAAAACTATCTGTGAAGGCCCAGATCTACGGAAAAGGAAAAAACTAAAACCAAAAAATCTTATCGATCTTAAACACCTTACTCGTAGGAGAGCTTTCACGCGGCTCTCCTACATTTTCTTTAAGGGAAAAAATTGCCTCACTCTCCGGTATACAATTTATAGCCGACTCCGTGAAAAGTCTTTATGTGCGAGGGCCAGCCA
>JADZFV010000651.1 GCA_020854255.1 Candidatus Melainabacteria bacterium
ATTGATCTTGCTTGTAAATCCTCACCACTGACCCAAAAAGGTCAGAAAATCACAAAAAGCGGCATAAATTGCTGCTCGTATAACTTCGTTGCCGCATAGAACACCACTGTGCCGGCCGAATACTTACTTTTTCAGTTTGGAGTACTATACAATATCATAATCATGGGACAATCCCCACTTCAGATGGAAGAAACGCCCAAAATCCGTTGTGGCTCAATGTTTGGAGGGTATTTTTCCCATCGACTTTTGGCTGCCAGAAATCGAGAATGTGTGCATCAGGCTAACGTGCGCCCTGTGGAGAGACTCGGTGCACCCCCATTGGCATTGGCGACGAAACTATTTGATGAATTCACCCGACACCATACCTCAAATCCAAGCAATTGAAGCATCGATCGAAAAGCTGTTAGCCAAGCCGGCAGCGCCCGGTGACGGCACAGCGGCAGTGCTTGCTTCGCAAATGATGCAGAAAGACAATCTGCGCAACGACCTGATGCAGCAAGTGAAGCTGAATCAGGATCAAATGATCAAGGATCAGATGGAGCAGGCCCGTCTGAGAAGCGAAATTGCATACAAAACTCAGCTGCAACAGTCGCAAGCGCGGCAAGAACAGATGCAGCGCGATCAGCAGTCGCAAGCCAAATTGCGAGCGGAGCAGATACAGCGCTACGAACAGCAGCAGACCAAGCTGAAGCAAGAGCAAGCGCAACGCGAGCAGCTTGAGAGAGCACAGCGCCGCCAGGAGCAGATGCAACGCGACCAGTTGCAGCAAGCACGTTTGCGGCAAGAACAAATTCAGCGCGAACAGCAAATGCAGGCAAGTTTGAAGCAAGAACAGATTCAACGTGAAAAGGCGCGCAAAGATCAGGAGTTCCAAATTCAGAAAGAACGCGCCCAGCAGGAAAAGCAGAGACATGAGCAGGCTCAAAAGGAATTGCTCCTGGCTGCTCGCTTGAGAGAAGAGCGGGCGCGCCTGAATGACT
Source organism: Candidatus Melainabacteria bacterium (assembly GCA_020854255.1). Lineage (GTDB taxonomy): Bacteria > Cyanobacteriota > Vampirovibrionia > Obscuribacterales > Obscuribacteraceae > QKMZ01. The sequence goes on from JADZFV010000651.1 coordinate 981, forward strand.
TGAAACAAGATAAGCAAAATACGTCCAGGGAGACAAAGAAAGAACTGAATCCAACCGACAAGAAGGCGGGCAAATCGGCGCCAAAGACTCCTGAGCAGCTAGCTAAGGACGAGGAAGCAAGGGCGTTTTCATCTCGCACGGAGATGTCTTTGACTTCGATTGCTTTCTGTTCTCCACTGATGCTGTTTGGCATGGGTGCGGCAATGTCGATATTCGACAATTTTGCCGGCAAGGCTAAGAATCCTGCTTTGCTGGAAGCTCGCAAGAAGAGCGCCCAGCAGCAGGAATTGAGCGAGTATGCCCGTGTGCAGGCAGACAAAAAGTTTAAAGAAATGATGGAGCGTAATGACCTTACAAAATCCACTAATCTTTCCAATATTTCCAATGTCACCGACGTCAATGCCGGCAAATTCGGCCAGAAAGTAGAGCGCACCGAGAAGACCGAGAAGCCGAAAGTCAATCGCTTTGTCGCGGCTGAAGCACCGGTCGTAGTCAGAAAGAACGATTCACTGGAAGTGAAAAAATTGTGGAAAGAGAGGCAGCGGCTTCTCGAGCATCTGGAGCGCGTGCGCGGTCAAGGAGGGCTGGCTCTGGTATCAAAACTGGTATCGCAGCTGGAAACGCTTGATCGCTCGCTAAAGCGCTTGGGATGCGACCCGCAGGCGTAAGAAAGAGAGGAGGAAAAAACAGACCAGGGTGTCGAGTCAGACGCCTGATTGCGTAGTGGCACATTGCATGTGCCTTTTTTTCTAGTTCGATTCATCGAGCGAACTGCCGTCTGGCTATGGCTCTTCGAATGCTTGCATGAGCGCGTTTGCGCGATCTTTAATCGTTCGTATTGCTGTTTGATTGACCGTTTGGTCAGTTTTATTTTCGCCCTTCGCTGTTTAAACCCTGTTAAACCTGGCTCTCCAGGCGGGTTTTTCGCGACTGGTCTTTTTTGCAAGCGAGTGCACCATTCACTGTTTTCGGTTTTCTGAGTGTTGTTTAACAAAGCGGACTGCGGATCGGCGCTAAAAGTGGTCCTTGACAAGAGCCCGCTTTGTAACGAGTATGAACGAGCAGGCAGCACAATTCCCGTGTAATCGCAATCCCCGAGGAGCGTTCGATGAATTCCATGGCCATTGATATGACCGACAAAGTCACCTCCGATCTCTTTGGCTACGACCACTCAAATCTACTTAGATTTGATCGTGACACCACATGCGGCAGCGGACGAGAAGTTGAATATGTAGGATTCAACGGCAAGCTACTCTATCATCGCGACGCCGACAGACTGTTCAACAACCACGATACGCATGCTGCACTGGCAGCACTATCGGCCGCATCGAACACTCACTATAAAGGCACCGGTATTCATCCGTTTTTCGTCCATGACGAAAGCATGACACTCGGTCGTGAATTGAAGATTTTGACAAAGAAAATCACAAGAATGGCCAGACGCCTTTTGCAATTGCGCTGCGGCGTGTAAGGGCGGTAATTCCTTAAATCGCTCGCCAACCTTCCGAGTCTCTTAATGCAGTGGGTATAACCTATCTGGGCGGGAAACCTACAGGACGCCGGCGGTGGCCAACAAGAAGAAGCCCTCAGACGACGACAGAATGCATGGACGGTCACGTGAAGTCAAACACGTGGTCAGCCAAATGTCGGACGTGGACTTCTTTGATTATCGGCTGGTCGTTCGCTCCAGCGGCATTCAAGAACTTATGGCCGGGCACTCCGGATTGAGGCAGGGTCTGCTCTATGTGGAGAGCCTGGTCGAAGAGTTGCGGGCGGGCAATTATGGAGTAGCATATTCGTTGCTGGTGCGCTCGCTGGAAGTTTTTGAAGCAAGCTACAATCAGATTCGCCGTGCGCTTGTCGAGCTGGGTGAATACTATGACGACCATCCCACAGAAGTGCGCGAGATCAATCACGGACTGACCGAGATGTGCGACGGTTGCGACAATCTCGTCAAAGCGATGGTGTCCCTGCGCCAGACCAAAACCGGCGAGTCATTGGAATTGAGCAGGCGTGCGTTGACTCACTTGCGGGAGGCGGCGCACCGCATCGGCAGCCATTTGCGTGACATCAAGGATTGCTGCCCATCAAACGTTGAGTTCGAAGTGGTGGACATTCGCGAAAATGAAGTTCGCGCTCAGAGTGGTTTGGAGGGGGCAAGACCTGTGGAAATTGTTGCCTGCCACAGCACTCACGCTCCTGGCGAACCCTGCGATCAAAAGAAAAACGATGGTTCAAACA
>JADZFV010000652.1 GCA_020854255.1 Candidatus Melainabacteria bacterium
AAGAATTCGCCAGCTCACAATGCGCTGAAATTGCTCGACTGCATAATAATAAAGTGCTTGCAGAAAGAACCTTCGAAGCGTTTTCGCAATGTCCGTGAATTGATGGACGCGCTCTCCCTCGTCAACGATTGCATCTGCAACGGCAGTACGAAAAAACTGCCGCCAAAGGCGGAAAAATTGCTGATCTTCAGATTTCTCGATCTATTCGGAAACAAGATCGCTGCCGGCATGACCGCTTACTTGATCTTTGGCTTTGTATGCATGCGCGTAATCGGTGAAGTGAATTTGCAGAAGCACGTAGACCAGGCGGCGCTGAGCGCAAACTTTGACGATCAACGTTCAAAAGATAATTGGATCAGTGCAATCAAACAGGCCGAGTGGTTGCACAAACCACCCAGCTTTATGGCCGCCTTGCACAACAACCTGGGCGACGCGTATGCCGGCTTGATCTCAGGCGAAACCTTCATAGCGACCAGCCAAGAACCATGGCTGCATGTCAGCAAAAGTAGCGCGCACAATGAAAATGCCAGGAAAGCTATCAACGAATATCAAAAGGCATATGAGTACTACAGCAAAGGGCACTTTTACAAATCAAACGCACTCGATTTGCTGAGAGGCATGACTGCCATGTGGTCGAGCCTGGAAAGCAAAGGAGTAACGGAAGACAGGCACGCCGAAGCCGTTAGTGAAGTCCAGAAGCTTTGGCTGGCGAAGAAGTACAGTGAGTGCGCGCAAGTGGCGGAGAAGTATCTGCAATACGTGCCCGACAAGCATCTCGCCTTTTATGCAGCAAACGCCAACACCGAGATCGCGCTCACTTTGCCTGCGGCAAAAGCGATGAAGTATTTCGAGCGAGCGGCATATTATTTCTCACAGAGCGATGCGAAGCTCAATTTCGAGTGCGACAATCTGTCCATCTGCATTTCTAGATTGGGGCTGAATCCAGACTCGCCTGATACGCGAAACGCACTTGGTCGCGCTGCTATTGAACGCGGGGACCTTCAGGCCGCTTATGCCGAATACTCAAGGATGCAGGGATTTGATGCCGATCTGATGGCCGATCGTATTAAGGAATTACTGAGTTGGAAAATTCAATCCAGTCAAACCTATGAAGCCGATCCGGTAATGAAGGAAGCGATCAAGCCCCTGGAAAGGATGCTCGCATTGGAGGAGGAAGCCGGCGACAAAAATTCCCGCGCACTCTGGTCGACGCTTTCGAACCTGGCCACAAACTACAGGCTCTCTGGCGAAGATAAAAAGGCAGTCGAGGCTTACAAGCGGCTTGTGGAAATGATGCCGCACAGCAGTACCGACCAACTGGCGTACGTTGACCAGTTGGTCAAAGTAGGTCGAAAAGCCGACGCGCGAAGATACCTGGAAAAAGAAGTCGGCAAAATTGCCTCGACCGAGATCAACCCATTGCCGATCCGATTGCTGAAGGCGTATGCCGACGACAACATGCAGCAGCAGGTGCGAGACACACTTATCAAGTTGGTTCCGTACAGAGAGCCTCAGCGTTCGGTTTCAATGGGCTACTATCAGTATCCGGCTCTGCCTCTCGCCAATCGCCCATACTCGCGCAACGGCGTCATCTACAGGAAGTAGACGCTGCACGCAATCTGTTCGATCCGAAGCTATTCCAATACCGGAGTATTCGTTGGATTTTGAATTTCCACATCAGCTGCCGAAAGAATTCGATAAAGAGCTGCTTCCAATGTACCGCGCCAGGCGCCAGAGGCAACATATTCCTTGGCGATCAAGACGGCAAGATCAACGATCAAGCGACCGCAAACATTTGGATTATCGAGCCAACCATCGATGGTTACGGTCAATTCGCCATCTTCGGAATGCCACATGCGAATCAACTCGCGCGCTTTTTCCTGCGAGGAAATCGTGGCTGGTATCGGCAACTCGATCATTGCGGGCCGCACTCTTTGTAGAAAACTTCCACAATGTCTTTGCGACTTTCTTCCTGTGTTTTGCCGCCTTTTTGCGCGCAGATAAACGAAAGATGATTCAACAAATCCGCCAGCGCGATGCCGAAAAAAGCAGGATCATCGTTGACTTTTGTGTTTGTCGAAATAGCAAGATTACCTTCCTCCGCCCATACGCGCAGAATCTCAACACCTTTCTCTTTGTTCAGTTTTTCAGGGACTGGTAATTGCGGCACGCAAAAGCTCCTCACTGTGAGCTAAAAATCACCCCTATTGTACCGGATGAACATCAAGATCTGGTTTTCCAACATACTGTGTCTAACATTCCTTAGGAAATTTGCGCAAACCGAAAATGCAAAAGTTTGGGTCGGCTGGTTCTGGCGGATAGGATAAACGATAGGGGTCTGCGGTTTCCGCCAGACACGTGGTCGGATAGGAGCCCGGCGGCTATCTCGTCAATGTTCACTTAATTGGCTTCTTAAAGCTGTAATCTGCAAGCTGCGATTCCGATTCCATATTGGCGGTTCTCGATGCAGACTTCACCAAGCCTATGTAATTCGCGTACCAGTAAGTCATATTAATCGGCTGCCCGCCCTGGGTTCCTACGACCGAAACTTTGATTGCCTGGAATTTGCCGGCCGGCGTAGCCACTTCTTCAGGACCGGAAACAGTGGAAACATTGTCGATCTCGACGCCGAAGTTGCCCTTTCCCTTCCAGCTCCATGTGTCATCTTTTTTAGCCGGGTTCATCAGCAATACACGCTCGGGCACGAACTGCACCTGCATTTTTTCGTCGTCACCATATTGTTCTTTATGCCAGACAACTTTACCCTTTGGCTTCATGTACCATTCGTGAATCGTCTTCATTGCTGGACTGGAAGTATCAAGTTGCCACAGCGTTGTCTCATCAGACTGCTTCTCGGCGCTGATCACTTGAACTTTGAAATCGACAGGTTTTTTATCCATCGCAGCGCCGTTCATATTGCATTTGGTGAATGTGTACTTCCACCACCATTCAACCGGCTTGCCTTCCGAATCCTTGATGCGCAAAGGGAAATAGTCCGGCGGTGGTGTTTCTTTCCTTTTCACGGCCGCATTGTTAGCGGCATCGGCACTGACAGCCGTGAATGCAGTCAATACCAAAACCGAGACAAGAATTTTTTTGATCATCAGTGTGTTACCAGTCCTTGAAAATAAATTTGTAAGTTGTAAAAGATGTTGGAGATTCTCCGGAAGCGTTATTTAGCCTCTCAGTTTTTCCTGAAAGAATTTGATGACATCAAGTATAGTGCCAGCACCGAAGCCCGGATATCCGTGACCGCCGTTGAGCTCTACAAGTCTGACACTCGTAATTCCTGCGGCTTTCATTTTGTCCAACAGCCGCTGCGACTGCTTGATCGAAACAAGTTTGTCAGCCTTGCCATGCATGATCAGAATCGGAGGAACATGTTTTGCATGACTTATGTACGTAACGGGGCTGGCAGCCGTGCATGCGGAAATCAGCGCCTCGCCTTCCAATCCAAACAATTGCTGAATCATCTCCGCGCCCTGCCTCGTGGTTTCACCATTGATCACAAAGCGAGCCAGATCGGTCGGGCCGAACCAATCACAAACTGCAGCAAGATCACTTCCCACTGATTGGTGTTCGCTTTTCTGTTTGCGATCGCTATCCGGCTTATCCCCCTTCAAAGCAAGCATCAAAGCCAGATGCCCGCCTGCCGAGCCGCCCCATAGACCAATGCGTTTTGAATCAATATCATACTCAGCTGAGTGCGAGCGCAAATATGCAAGAGCACTGCGGCAATCATCAAGTTGAGCAGGCCATTTTTCTTCTCCGCTCAATCTGTAATTGATCGATGCGACTGCAAATCCTGACTCCAAAAGCGCCCGGAAGGGTCCACCTTTTTTGTCGCCACCGCGCCAACCGCCACCATGAATCCATACCACAAGCGGCCAGCCTGTGCTCAAATTTTTGCGCTTTGCTGCAAAATTGGGCTTCGTTGTTTTTGAGTCTATTCTGCCGTCGCCTTCCATCGTAGTTACAGACGGAATATAGAGATCGAGTTTTTGACTTTCACTTCCACCTTTTTCAGCGTAAGACAAATCTTTGATGGCACGAACATTTTCAGGATATGAGCCATCTCCAAGCCAGCCGTTGCGCGTGCGGCGTTTCTTGACCAGATCTCTCAGCTGGCGATCGACCTGCGCCGCATCTCTGCTTCGTTTGACTTCAACTCGACTGGCATCCGCCTGTTTCCTGTCAGCCGCTTTCGTGCCTGGCGCAACATCCCGCGCCAATGCATCGATGTCCGACAAGAGCAGAGCGCACGCCGCAAACAATAATGCGCGATTTTGAGCCATTCTCTTCACAACCGACCTCACTGAGTTGCATCAGGATATAGCGCCAAACTCTCCGAAGCAAATTCCGCGAGCGTAAACTGCTTTAGATTTAGACTGAAGTGTTTTAGATTGATGTGTTTTAGA
>JADZFV010000653.1 GCA_020854255.1 Candidatus Melainabacteria bacterium
GGAGAGTGCCCTAAAATAGCTGGTCCCCAGGCGCCGAGATAATCTATGTACAGGTTGTCGTCTATGTCGGTGAGTTGTGCGCCCTGGGCCGCTTTGAAGAAGATCGTATGGCCGCCCACCTCGTGAAAAGAGCGAAACGGACTATTGACGCCGCCCGGAATCAATGTGGCAATTTCTTTTGAGGCAGTTTTGGAATTCTCAGTCTTTACTGCTTCAACATTTGGATCAGGCGTTTTCACGGATTTGTAATTCTCACGCTTCAAGACATCTTTGCCTTGGCGCATGCAATGCGCCACTCTACGAAAAAGTAGGAAATCTACGAAAAAGGCGCATGCAATGCGCCACTACGATTGCTCAATATTTACTTCCAGAATTGCCAGAAGCGCTTCGGTTTTGCTTTCACCACTTGTGCTTCCACTCTTTCCAAATCACTGGGCAGTTCGACCTGCACTTTGGTTTTTGCGTGAAATGCCACATTGGTGTCTGCGTGCTGGGTGCCGTTATTGTCGGCGTTTATGACAAAGTGATAGTTGCCGGGCATCAGTTGAAATTTGGGTGTGTGAAATGTCGCTTCCGATCCTTTAGAGTCGAATACTTTCACGGTTATTGCGTTGAACGGGCGACTGGTTTGCACTTCTACGTCGCCGACATAAAAGTTTGTCGCCGTCCAAACGAAAAATGTTCCAAGCGCGCCCATAATCGGCAAGCCGGTTACGAGAATGGTCAGAATTTCTTTCGTTCGTGCCGTGCTGACTTTAGGCGAGGGGAAAACCTTATCTTCAGGAGCGAAGTCTTGCTTGTGACCGCCTAATGAAGTTGGCTTGGTTTTTGTGGACTGAGGGCTCATAGATTGGCTTTGTCGGGGAGGACGGCTCTATAGATAGAGCGATGTCAGTAACGTCTTTGGCTGCCAAGCATAATAACAATATCGAGAGCGCCAAGTCGAAACCTTCTTATTTTCTAAGACCGGCCTTTACATGAATTGCGCTTGATTGAACATAATTTAGAAATCGTGTTTTTCAAAAGCCTTGCTCAGTTGCTCGATTTTCTTCCTGTCGGCATCAAGGGCTCTCTTATTTTTTAACTTCATGTAGCAATCGACTCTAAATCTGTAAGCTTCGCGATATCTAGGACCGAGGCTGACCGCTTTGTTAGCATCGGCGAGCGCTTCTTTGAGCTTCCCCGTGCTCAAATAGGCCCTGCCCCTGCTGATGATCGGTTTGGCATTGCGTGGTTCGAGATTCACGACTTGCGTCAGATCGGCAATCTGCTCTTTGCTCTTTCCCAGCGCTCCGTAGCATTTTGCTCGATACGAATAAAATTTTGGAAACGGTGCCATTTTGATAACATCATTCAAATCAAGCAATGCTGGCTGCCATCGTCCCAATTCAGCTAAAGAGATGCTTCTGCCCCAGAGAAGTCCGAGCGTTTTACCGGTGTATTTTTCGGCAATGTCGAAATCTTTGACAGCTAGATCGTATTTTTTGACGTTGTAAAAAGCATCACCGCGGTGGTAATAGGCCTGCCCGTCACCGGGTCCAAAGACCATGGCCCGTTCGACTTCCGCAAAGACTGCGGGCCATTGCTCGGCGCGCACATGGGCCTTCACTCTAGCCATAGTCATTTCGCGGCTGAGAACTTCAGGATGTTTTGCCTGAGCCAGCCGGCTTTTCATGTCCAATATCATAGAGTCGGCGCCTATCCTTTCATCGCTGACATGCACGGCATTGAGAGCGCGCTGAAAAGCACGACTCTGTACTCCCTGGTCGTACAGGAGGCGCGCCAGATTCAACTCTGCAAGGCAATCATCAGGAAAGCGATTGGTCTCACTTTGAAGTGTTTCTATAGCAAGTTTTGGATTGTATCCTTCCTGCACGCGCGCAAGATAAAAATAAGGTTCAGGAACTTTCGTGGTTCTCAGTATCGCCTTGTAGAGGTCGGCAGCTTTGGCTAAGTTTGGAAGAGTGTTTTCGGCTACGTGCACCGCGTCAACTTCCTTTTGAGTCGACAGCCCGGCCGCCTTGTAGATGCCCATGGTGTGATCGACCGAAGATACTATGCTTTCGATTGTGTCTGTAAGACCATTTTTTTGCAAACGAGTCAGCCAGGTTTGTTCGCTGGCCGGATCGACGGTGTTTTTACGCAGCAAAGTGCGGTACGCAAGCGCTATTTGAGCTTTTGGATTGAGTCCGGAAAAACGCTGTCTGTATTCGGGCAGCCGCGTCAGCCCGTCATATAAATCAATTACAGCCACAGGCGATGACTTGCTCAGGCGATCAATCCAGAATTGTTTTTCGGCCTGTGTCGCGCTGCGATTCAGAATAAGAGTATATGCCTCTGCGATTAATTCCTTCGCCGATTTCGGTTTGGTTTCCTGGGCTTCCGCCTTCGTCGAAAGAAGGAAAAACTGAAGTGACAGAAAAACCGTACAGATAAAACAGCCACTCAAACAGCCGATGATATCGCGCCTGCCGGGGCGGTGCGCCGGCAGAGGCCGTTTACTGCTCGATGACCGCTTCAACGTTATACGCGCCTTTTTTCAACCTTTGCACTCCCACCACAACCGAATTGTTACTGCCACCAGGAGTGGTGACGAGCATCTCGTTGCCGCGGGAGATCCTGAGAACGTCGGGAGTATTGTTTGTCAGTCTGACATTGACTCGATTGTTGGTGCCGAGCACTTTGATGACGAGCTTGGATAAATTGTCCCTGCCCAATTCTTTGGGATCTTGCTGAACTTCCGCTGCAATCACGTCACAGGTGGCAGAATTGCTGCGCATACCGGCATTGCCGACGCAGAGGGAATGACTGCCGGGTCCGATACCGGAAGGCAGCATCGCTTTCAGTTGAACCGGCGAGGCAGCAATAATTCGTGCTTCGTGCAGCCCGTCAATCAATATACGGTTGTGGCTGGCGTTGCCGTCGAAATTGTGCCCTTCAATCACCAGAATGGATTTCGGGCTGATCATCGAGCTTACCCGGTCGATCTTGGGTGCTTGTGGCTCGTAAGAAGTGGTGAGCGGCTGGAGAATGTCGACAATATTGGTTGCCAGCTCCGGGCGCGAACCGAGGGAGATATTGAGCGAGCGGCCCGGTGTGGCGTCTTCGGGCACCATATATAGTGCCTGTCCGCGGCTGTCGGTGGCCAGAGCGGCGCCGTTAAAACTCAGCTCCACTGATGGTTCGCCATTTTTGTCTTTGTCAATAATTGCTGTGGTAAGAAACTGCCCCGCCACTGCTTTTTCAGGGGCCACAATAGTGGCTGTCAGACTGGCTTGCCGGGACTGAGGAGTGCCGGCCGGACTTTCCCAAACCGATTGATTGGTAGGCGGGCTGCTGCTTTGAGAGCCGGGTGGTCTAGTCGCTTCCGGTCGCTGCGGCGGCACAGTCATTGCTACTTTATCACCGGGAGAACTCCAGGCTTTGCTGTCTATTTCCGGCGCTTCGGTCTTGGGGCGTGCGGCTGAAGCCGGTTTGATCGCGCCTTTGTCGACGTCTGCTTTGAGACTGACTTCGGTTTTTGCGTTGCGCTCAGCTTTGCTGTCTTCCTTGCTCTCAACCTTTGCAGCGGCAACGTCTTTTGCGGCAGTGGCAATCACATCATCTGAATCATCGCCTGTGCCCTTCAAAGTCTCGTCTTTGGTTAGCGAGCGATTGGTTGACTCCTTGAGCACCCTGGCAGTAGCCTCAGCGATCGCTTGTGCAGTCATCTGCGTGCGAGCATCCTTTTCTTTTTGTTCTTCTTCGGCTTTCTGAGCTAAAACTTTTCGACGTGCTTCGTAGGCTGTGATGTCTCTTCTGTATGCGACGACTCGATCAGTTACCAGAATCGGGAGCGCCGCTAGAGACTTTTTTTTTACGTTTTCATCTCCGGCTGCCGGCGCCGCTTCTGCGCTGGCCGATTCGCTCAGGCAATCGGAATCGATTGTGGCGGAAGCCAATTGACCGAGCCAGAAATTGACGTTAGATTGAGTCTGAATGTCAAAACCGGCTTCGATTGGAGAACGTCCGGTGATAACGACAACGAAATTGCCGATACTCTTGCCGTTAGGTGCCGTCTTGTCTTTGCATTTGCCGGCAATGGTCAAATTGAGCAGGCCATTGACACGCTTTGCCCAGACTGCCGTGAGCGAACCTGTTGCCTCTGCGCAATTGATTTCTCCGGATGCCCATGATTCCGGCGTCAATTCTTTGCTGGCCTGGCGTTCTTCATCGGGTGAGATGATTCTATTAAAAGTGAGTTCGGAATTTTCCAGCGAACGCGACAGGATGTTTTGGGCTTGTGCAATCACCGCTTGCTGATTGGATTCTTCCGTCAGTTTTTGAACTTGTTCCGGATCTCTCAAAGCTTTTGACAGGTCTTTAAGAACACTGATCAGTGAAGCATCCGGTGCAAATGTCGGCGCCTTCTCTTCAGTCGCTACTGCACTTGCATCGCCAGCCTTCTCAGCTGCTGCCGCTTCCGTTTTTACAGGCGCTGCTGCTTTTGCTTCCACGGCCGGTTTGTCGGCTTTCTTTGCGGTCGCATCGGCCGTCTCTTTGGCTTTCTTCTTGTCAGCTTTGCTTTCTTTTACAGGAGCGGCTTGAGCTTTATCTTTCTTGACGTCGGCAGCCTCAGTTTTTTCGGAATTTTTCTTTTCAGCGTCTTTACTGGTTGAATCTTTGCCCGATTCCTTTTTGAAAAACGGCAAGGCTGCTATCTGCACGTTGTCGGATCGGTGGCGGGAAACTTTGTGTTTGGCATCCGCAGGCTGGTGCGGTGCGACTAAAGAAACCGAAATTGCCACGCAAACGGATAGTGCCGCTCTTTTCTTGCTTGTAATCACGCTCATATTGCCCCTCTATCTACTTATTTTCGAGGCGTGCCGAAAATATTTTCGTACACTCCCAAAGTTTCACCAGGTGTCAGCCCGTATCCGACGTAATGTCCGTCCAGCCAGATTTCAAAATGCAGGTGCGGGTATTTTGCTTTGCCCGGCAGGTTTTGCCCCGTACCCGAAACACCAATGTATCCGACAATGTCTTTCCTGTTTACGAAAGCGTCCTTTTTGAGTTTGGCATTGATTCTATCTAAATGCGCATACCGCGTCACCATACGGTTGCCATGATCAATCCAAACCTGGCAACCTCTAAAGAGGTCTTCATTGTGGTCGGAAGTGTGGTGTTCCCTCGCGCACTGGCTCATTACGCGATTGAAGGTGGCGGCGTCCATGTCCGAAAAGTTGCGATCAATTCGAATAATCTTTCCGCTGTCGGCTGCTATTGCCGGGGTGCCCATTACAACCTTGTTGCCGCCGCCATTGAAGAAATCGACCCCGGCATGGATTCCGTAGCGGTACAGTCGCCGCGCTCCCGGAAACACGCCCAGGTGAGCCGGCAATTGCCCTCCCGGCACCGGTATACCGATGCCGTCCAGTCTCTGGTCGAAGCTTCTAGGATGGATTTCGGCGCCAGGCGGGTCGGCTGTTTCGATTTGGCGAGTCACCAGCCGGTCGCCATTTACAACTGCAAAGCCATTTTTAATGGGAGCCAGACCTCTGAGATCGCTTGTTTTCGAAAATACAAATTGGTGGGTTTGCCCGGTCTTTTTGTCGATGGAAAGAACGCGATTGTTCTCTCGCTCCACTATATAGAGCGGAGATCCGGGCGCCGTCACCAGACGCGACGGCCTCATGCGGGCGCGACCGGGGGCGTGAAACGGCATTTTCAGTTGGCGGACATTGGCTTTCGAGTTGCCTGCGAATTTGCTTATGGCGCCGTTTTTGCGCAAGAGATAAGTGAAGCCATCGTAGGCAATTGCTATTCCGTCGCCGACATAGTAGTCGCCCCTGCGCACTGCCCAGGGCATTACTTCGCGGAAATAGGGAGTCAGATACCTGGAGGCGGGCGGGCAAACCCAAATGTCATTGCGTTCTGGGTCGATCAGTATGATGTCTCTGCCGTTGAATGCCAGATCGACGTAATCAGGATCCGGAGAGCCTGTCAGCCAGAGATTGGCTCGATATTGGTGCCAGGCGCCGCTTTCGGTAAAGTATTCGAATAAATCGCCGGCTTTGGAAAGAATGACCAGCGACTTTCTGGGCGGTACGGAAATCATATTATTGAATTCCTGCACCGGAATTTTATCTATAGCGGCAGGTGGATGGCAGGCTTTGAGGAAAGCGTGCCTGGCCGAACCTGATCTATTGTCGCCGGCTGCCTGCTGTGTCCATTCCAGAGACCAGAGATGCATGGGACCGAGAAAATAAAACTTGCCTGCTTGTGACACAACTGCACCCGGCATAACCGGTTTTCCCGACTCGTCCACCAGCGCGATAGACCGGCCTTTCTCTTGCTCTACCGGCTTGGCAGGGGGCTGCGGCCTCGCCTGATGCGACTCTGGAAAGTCCGGCTGGGTGTGAATTTGGCCGTTGGGCTGAACGAGTGCGTGAGATTGAACCGGTGGGTGCATGCTTGAGCGAGGCAGCGAGCCGGCTTGTTGCGGAAGGCTCGAATGCTGATGAACTAAGGGAAATTGACGAATGGGAGGATGCGGTTGCAAGATCACGCTGGGCGGTATTTCCGTGTGAGTTTGAGTCTGCCCGTGTTGCAAATCAAGGCCACCGGCTCGAGAAGAGTGATGATTGAGATGTACACCCGCCTCGTGCGTAGCTGCCGTTCTTGTGCTCCTTGCCGAACTTACTGATTTTTGTGCAAGAATAGAGCCACTTGCCGCCTCGCTTCCCGCGACGGAAAATGCTCTGCAAAACACGAAGCCGGTAACCAGAAGCGCAATTCCTGCAACAAAACGAACGCGGCTCTTACCTGGTTCGAGAGGGCCGGCTTGATTCTTTTGTTCAGTCATGTTCGAGTTTGATCGCCTGTCTATTATCTGGTTTTTGCCGGAGCCGGTGAATTGATTACAGTGCTATCGCTGATAAACCATTTATCGTCAATTTTCTCGATAGTGTAATTGACGTTGTAGGTGTCTTCCGCGTCCTTCAGCACCTGTCCTGTTGTGTCATCGACAAAGCGGCGAAACTCTTTGACCAGAGCGAAGACGGCATATTTCTTGCCGAAGGTGAGTTCTTGATAGCGATTGACGGTGACTCCGCGGGAGGTCATTTCATAGTATTTATGCGTGGTCATCAAATACTTGATTGCTCCGGTTTGTTTCTCCAGAGCCTTGCCGGCCAGCACATCAGCCAACTCGCCTGTAGAACGGTTTCGCACTGCGGTTTTCTTTATTGCCTGCCATTTGCGCAGCAATTCAGTGAAAGTGTTCTTGAGCGCGTCGGATGAATTTTGTGTCGTCGGTGCCGTGGCTGAAGCTATCGATTTGACTGTCGTTGCGGGCGTTCTGACCGGGGGTCTTACCTGAGGCTGTGTTGTGATTGAAGGAACCGCAGCCACACGCACCTGTGGTTGTTCGACCATGTCGTCAGAGCCTGTGCCGGCTGATGCCGACGAGTGTGCCTTCAACGTGTCGGCGCTGGCATCACGGCTGGAGACTTTGATGACGAGAGCAATTTTTTCTTTCTTGTCCTGGGGCAGAGAAGACAGGTCGTCGTCTGTCGGTGATGAGATCGAGACTTGATACTTGCCTGCCGGCAAAGAGAGCGGCTTAACTTCGTCCTTGACCACATCGGCTTTGCTTTTTTCCAGCTCTTTGTTGAAGTCGGAAATTCTGCCCGGTTTTACTCCAAGAGCTTCCAGGAAGTAGTCGGTGGTCATTTCTAAATTGATGAAATTGCTCGATGCGTTTGGCTGTTTGACCAGACAAAGCTCGGCTTCCGTAACTTTCTGATCGTCAACCTTCAGTCTTAAATGATTGTCTTGCGCATCTTTCATTTCGTTGGCCACGCGCAATGTCGCATTGAATGGACCGACGCCGGGCCAGCCGCCCGACTTAACGAAATCGCTGCCCTTGAAAGCATCAACGGTGCACAGAGGTGCCGAACCCGTATATGCGCTGGATGAGGGAGCCGCTGCTTCGGTGGCTTCCGACGTGGTCGAGAAATCTACATTCGATTTGGATGCAGCAGAATCACTTGCACCACCGGTAGTGACCTTGAAATTAGGCGATGTGTCGATAGTGCTCGGCTGTTTTGTCTTCGCCCGTTGGCTGTCAGAACTCTGAGATTTCGGCTGGCTCTTGGACGCATCGTTGCCTTCATTCCACAGCGCATCGAGCGAACTGTCATCTTGCTGAGCAAATGCCGGAGCCGTCAGCGCCAGAAGCATTTGAGCGACCAGTAGGGAGCGCATTGCAGAGTGCATGAATTTGTGCCAGTCTCTTTCGTTCATGTTTGTCTCTCTCTCCTAAATTTCAGCAGAGATATACTAAATAACTCATGAAGTTAGCATATACCGGCACTCCTGATAAAGCTCATCTGTCCAATGTAGAGCTATTTCAGGCAAATTAACTTCAAGCTTAAACGAGGCAATGTTAAGTCCTGAGCGCCTCAAGGGCAAGTATGCTTGAATTTTGCTCAACTTCGTAAGGAACAAGATGTTCACCGTGTCCCAGACTTGCGCCGTGTTTGGCCAGGTATGAAAGGCATAGCGCTTCGGTTGCCAAGTGGATCAGGGTTGGCTCGACCGAGCCGGTCAACAAAACTATGTTGGCAGGATTGCCATCTGCCACTACATAGAGGCGTTTTTGCACTCCGTCGCTATCCTGAAGGTGAAATCGCCTGGTTTTCAGGTCCAGGTCGTCAACAGCACCGGACAGGCTTGTCAGTGAATTCATATCCAGCTCCTCTGGCCAGTGACCCACATTCAAAAAAATCGCGCCGTCTCGTGCGGACTGCCAGTGCGTCTCGCCAATGATATGGCGTTGTCCCGTTGCGGTGACAACGACATCCGCCTTTCTAAGTGAAGTAAGCAGGTCGTCGACGGTGTATCCATCGAAGTGTGCAATCAATCGCCGCACCGGATCGCTGTCTACGACATTGACTATGCCGCCTTCTTTTCGAAGGTGGAAAGCAACTCCTGATCCGACTGCACCATAACCGACCACTATTGAATTCAATCCGGAAAGCGAACGGCCTGTCAGCCTGCGCAGTAGGTCCACCACCCCGTCGCCCACGCCGTGATAGTTTTCAATGCGAGCCTTGAGCAGCCCGCTATTAATGTTAATTACAGGCAGCGCCAGGTCTTTTACTTTGCGCAGTTTTTCGATACCGCTGGTGGTGATCTCTGATGCGGCAACAATCGGTCTCGGGCGCTCGGATGCAGGCATAGAGAGGTACTTGTCGATGATGACAAATCCTGTGTCGGTCAGCAACTGCGGTGATTGCGCCAGTACCTTTTGCGGCGATGTCTCACCCAGAAATACTTGCGCTCCCAGATCCTTAATGCCCTGCACTGCTTCATCATCAGTGGTGGCAGGATTTACTTCGCTGAGAAAAAGTCTTGCGCCGCCTTCAACCAGCGCTTCTACCGTCAGTAGTGTCAACTGTGTTAGATGGCAGTGCCAGCCGATCTTAACGCCTTTCAGGCTGCCATCTAGCTGGAGATATTTCCCCAGTCTTTCCATAAGCGGAAAAAGCTCCATCAGCTCAGGCAGCCTTTCACTCTTCTGTTTTTGCTTGTGTGCCATAAAGAACTCTCAAATCCCCGCTCTCTTCAAATCTCGATTTTTCAATTGCCATTTTTCAATTGGCAATTTTCAAATTCCCAATCAAATGCCCAGGATGCTCATTCCTGAGCGCCTGAGCAGATCGACTGCACGCGCTACAGGCAACCCGATTACATTCGAATCGCTGCCGTCTATTTTGCTGACCAGGGCAGCACCAATTCCTTGTAATGCATAGGCACCGGCTTTGTCCATCGGCTCTTTGGTATCAACGTAAGCTTCAATTTCAGAGCGCAGTAAGGGTCGAAAAGTGACGTATGACGTTTCGACCGTGTTGACGAAACTCTTCTTGATGCCCCCATTTCCACTGCCTGTGGCCTTCTCGGCGCGAAAAACCACCACGCCTGTGTGCACCATATGTGTTTGCCCCGAAAGTCTTTCCAGCATGGCGATCGCTTCTTTTCGATCGGCAGGTTTTCCCAAAAGTGAACCTTCGAACACTACAAGTGTGTCTGCCGCCAATATAAGGAATGGTATTGCCGCACTTTCAATGCGGTTGCGCAGCTGTGCGACCACGTCCTCGGCCTTCTGTTCGGCAATTGCCAAAACCACCTCTTCAGGCGACAAGCCGGAGGGAATTACTTCTTCTTTGTCGCTCGGCACGACCTCGAAAGCTACTCCCAATTTCGTAAGGAGGTCGATTCTTCTGGGCGATTGCGAGGCCAAAATTAATTGATTCAATTGGTTCAACGTGTTGCCTCTGTGCTCTGCTCTGTTAGCGTCTGCTTGCTGCTTTCTCAAAACTCACACTTCAATTTGATAGCATTGCACTCGTTTGTTGCCTTTGTCGGCTACATATATAGTATTGCTTTCGGTGTCAATGCTCAGATCGGAAGGTGCCAGCAATTGTCCGGTTTCTGAGCCCTTTTCGCCTATAACATAGAGAAATTCGCCGGAAGGGCTGAATACTTGCACTCGATGATTGAGCGAATCAAGCACATAAATTTTATCGTTTTGATCCACGGCTACCGCCCTGGGTACGTTGAATTGTCCAGGACCGGTGCCCTTTTCGCCGAATGAGCGCAGAAGCATGCCGGACTTACTGAATACACTGACTCTGGACAGACCGTAATCGACGCAATAGATCTGATTCATTCTGTCTACGGCAAGGCCGCACGGCAATTGCATTTGTCCCGGCCCATCGCCTTTTGAGCCTAACTTCCTGACCCAGGTGCCCATTTCCGACTGGAAGACCTGAATGCAGCCGTTCACCGGATCTGCTGTGTAGGCAACGCCTGTGGAGTCGACAGCGATGCCAGTCAGTCCGGATTCGTTGCCGTGCACATTTTTGAACTCGCGCATAAACACGCCTGATGCATCGTAGACGCGAATGTAGTGGTCGTTGGCGTCTGTAACGTAAACACGGCCTCTGTCGTCAAAGGCCAGACCGGAGGGCTTCGTGACGGAGCCGCCGCCAGTGCGGGAGTCCTTGCTGTCCGGCAATTGCGCCAGGTCGCCGGACCAGCGGCCGTCCTTCGAAAAGACAGAAAGTTTTCTCGTAGCTGTGTCGGCCACGACCAGTCGACCGGAAAAGAATGCTACCTGTGCTGGTTCGCCAAAAGCAGTTTGCTCTTTGCCGCGCGTGGTAATCGAACGCAAGAACTTTCCTTTGCACGGCTGACTGAAAGCGGCGGCGCCAGACAGTGACTTGGAGGAACTAAAAGACTCGGTTTGTTTTTTTGGATCAAACGCGGGGACGGGAGCATTGACGGAGCGATAATCGAAAGAATTAGATAGATTGGGTGCATTGATGGCGGCCGGTGACGGCTGAAAAGGAGGAGACGGGGTATGCGAGTCGGGCGAACGCAGCGAAGAAACGGCGCTTTCTGAGCTTCTGTCCGGCTGAGCGAGGTTGTCCGGCGGCCTGTAATCAGGTGGCAGGGCAGCCATATTTTCGGCCGTGCTCTGTCCGACCATGTTTCTGCGGGCGCTGTTGGAATTCAAGCTGGAGGAAAAGTCACGGGCAAAGTCTCTGACACTGCGGTATCTTTCCCGGGCTCTTTTTCGCATCGCTTTGGCTACGCAAGCGGAAGTCTCCACGCCGATGGCTGCGTTGAGAATGTGCAGCGGCTTCTCTTCCTTGGAAACGATTTTGACGATTGTGGCGGCTATCCCGTCTCCGGAGAAGGGAATCTGCTTGGAAAGCGCTTCGTAGCTGACTACCCCCAGGGAAAAAATATCTGCCCTGTGATCGACGTTTTTTGCATCTTGCAATTGTTCGGGAGATACATACGCAAGCGTGCCCAGCATCACTCCTGTCTTTGTCAGTTTGGTCTCTTCGAAATCTACGGCGCGAGCAATGCCGAAGTCCGTTATTTTGACGCGCCCGTCTTTGAGGATGAAGATATTGTCGGGCTTTACGTCTCGGTGCACGACATTCATGGTGTGCGCAAAATCGAGGGCCTCGGCCACCTGACTCAAATAGGGCCAGTACTCCTCAGGCGTCATCGCTTCTTGACGCGCCTCCAGCTCGCTGCGCAGGCTGTGACCTTCCAGAAATTCCATCACGTAGTAGTAATTGTCCGCTGCCACTTCGACGTCGAAAACTTCAACGATATTCTTGTGGCTCAGGCGTTTGACGGTTATCGCTTCTCGCTTGAAGCGGTCACGAAATTCCCGCATTTTCTCGGCGGAGATGTTCTCCATGACCAGGCGTTTTATCGCGACCAGGCGATTTTCCACAGGGTCGAATGCCTGATAAACAATGCCCATCCCCCCACGTCCAATTTCCGAGAGGATTTTGTATCGGCCGAATTCCGGCGTCATTTATGCGTCCCTATTCAACAGAGAAAACCATTTCAGTTTTGCCGAAGGTCAACTTGTCGCCAGGGAAGATTTGCTTGCGCTCCTGGAGCACTTCGCCGTTCAGCAGAGTACCGTTTGTGGAGCCCAGGTCTTCTACCCAATATCCGCCTTGCATCTGTAAGACCCAGGCGTGGTGCCGGGATACATAGTGATCGGTTGTAATTGAAATGTTATTGGTTTGGTCGCGTCCGATTTTGCTGACCGATTGCGTGAGTGGATATTTTTCGGACGTCAATTTGGCGATGAGAAACGCCGGGCGCGACGTGCGACCGTCTTTACGGGCCGGTACCGAGTAGAGGTCTTGTTGCGAGCGTGAGGCGCCGCCGAAGCCGCCCTGAACCTCAGAGCTAACGCCGCAGACGGTACAAGTCCCGTCCGGACTAACTACACCACCGCATCTCGTGCACTCAGCTGTGCCGCTCTTGGACATAAACCGCTTTTATTTGCTTCCGTTGTCGGAACCGTCGTCAAGGTACTGAATTACTACCACGGTTACATTGTCCGGGGCTCCACCGTCAAGAGTAAGCTTAACAAGGTCCTCGCAGACTTGTTCTGGTTCTTCATGTTCGGCGCAGACTTCTCCGATTTGCTCATCTCTCAAGACTGTGGGCAATCCGTCGGAACAGAGCACTACCCAGTCTCTTGCTTTGAGTTCAACCGGAGTATGGTCAATTTCTACACGCTCTTCGTGTCCGAGACAGCGCGTGATTAAATTCTTGTAAGGATTGATTCGGGCCTGCTCTTCGGTCAATCTGCCTGCTCTGACCATCTCTTGCACTACCGAATGGTCGTTGGTGAGGAGAACAGGCTTACCGTCGCGCAACAAATAGGCGCGCGAGTCGCCTACATGCGCGATTTCCAGTGCTTCTTCCGATTGGACGCCGACCACGATGGTCGTTCCCATGCCTCTGACCGAGGCGTCTTCTTCTGCTTGCTGCCAGACGGACTGATTAGCCAAGTTGACAGTCTCAAGCAACCATTTCTGAATTTCTGAGCGTCCGATCGAAGGAGGTGGATTATCGGTCCACTGCTTTTCGACTGCTTCCACTGCCAATTTACTGGCTTTCGCTCCGCCGACCGCGCCGCCCATGCCATCGGCAACCGCGAACACACGCAGGTCCGGGCTCACGTAGTAATTATCTTCGTTCCTCTGCCGTTGGCAACCGGCATCAGTCCGCGCAGCCGCACGCCATTTGAGCTTCGTCAATCTCCGCTGCCCCCTTGAGAATCCGGCTTGTCTAACCGTGTAATCAAGCTAACCGGTGTCACTAAATGCCACATTATAATTGCCACCATTACACCATTTCCAATCAAGAAATAGGGGGCTAACGGTCTAATTTCAGTAATCTGTGTTGACCCAATATAAGCGAGGTCGAAGATGCACAGAGCTGCTGACAAAAGGCTTAAGCCAAGCCGTTTGCGCTTATTAGCCGATAGGCGGGTTTCCAGCAGCTGCAATCTTTGACTGAGATTGGCAACCTGGTTTTTCATCTGTAGATCGGCTGCCTGTGTTTCTTTTATGCTTGCTTCTAAAGCTTTTGGACTGCCACTATTGGTAATGCGAGCCCCCTTCTTCAGCGCGTTTTGACTGGATTGAGGCAGGTCATGCGTGCCGGAAAGTTTGGAAAGTGACTCTTCAAGTAAAGTTACGTTTCCTCCGTAGAAGAGGCGCAAAAGTGGGACCGCCTGTTGCGGACGATTCATGATCCACTTCTTGAGAGCTGGTTTGGCTGCCTCGACGAAGCTGAAATTGGGCTGCAAAGTCCTGGCTATTCCTTCAATTGTTGCACCTGCTCTCAAAAGATATGCAAGAGATGGCGGCAAGCAAAGAGATCGATCGAGAGCAATCTGATCGATATCGTTTTCAAGATCAGTGAAGTCGAGATCCTTCACTTCGCGGCCGGCGTAATAGTCGATAAACGGCTTGACAGCGCGCTCGATCGGCACTGAGTTAGCGCCTTCTTTGAGAATACCAAGCTTGCGTAAATTGGCGATCAAATTTTCGGTGTCTTTCTGAATGACAGCGGAAATGCAGCCTGTAATCGCATGTCTTTGTTCGTCGGAAATTTCTCCGACCATGCCGAAATCGTAGATGACAAGTCGTCCTTCTTCGTCGACAGCCAGGTTGCCTGCATGCGGGTCGGCGTGGAAGAAGCCGTGCATGAGCACTTGCTCAAGGTAGCAATTGACCAGCTGCTTGCCGAGCCGTGGCAAATTGACATTGCGCTCGAGCAGTTCTTTGACTCGGTCTATCTTCGTACCAGGCAGATATTCGAGCGTGAGCACGCGTCTGCCTGTGTACTTCCAAAAAACTTTAGGTACTCGAATGTCCGCATAATCCCTGAGCACACGCCGCAGCCTGTCTGCGTTTCGACCTTCCTGAATGTAATTGACTTCGCAAAAAAGATTGCGACCGAATTCGTCGGACAACTCCAGCCATCCGTCCCAATCAGCATTTGTCTTGAAAAGCAAACTGCCCAGGCGAGTCATTAAGCGCATATAGCCCAGGTCTTGATAAAAACGCTGGCGCAGTTGCGGGCGCTGCACCTTCACAGCCACTTCCGTTCCGTCTTTTAGCCGCGCTCTGTGCACCTGACCAACCGAAGCCGAAGCGATCGGCTGTTCGTCAAAATGGTGGAAAAGCTCATCGGGAGAGGCACCGAGATCGCGCTTGATTGTCGATCGCACGGTCTCGAAATCGAAAGGCGGTACCTGATCTTGCAGAAGTGACAGTTCATCGGCAATCTCGACTGGCAGTGCGTCCCTTCTTACGGAAAGAAATTGACCGAGTTTGATATACGTTTCGCCCAGTCTGATGCAGGTTTCCTTCAGCCGCACTGCACGCAGCCTTTGTCTTGATTCCGATTCTTCTGCTGTTTTCGGAGGCTGTAATTTGTCGCAGATGCTTGCATATGTGAAGCTGAGCATAGTTCTTAGCATGCTCCAGAAGCGCGCATCCCATATCAGATTGCCGACCTTTACCGAACGATCGGCTTCGGCAGGATCGTATGGGTTGAAAGACTCAACTGATGAAGACTTTCTGGCGATTAAAGGAAACGGGCTGCCTGAGTATGAGCGTATTTCTGCGCTATGCGGGCTGTTATGCGGCGTCTGGTTGACCTTCCTGGGTCGCTTTTCCGGCGTGCTTTTAGCTGGACTGTCTTCAGAGGGCGTGCTCCTGGCGGGAATGCTCTTGGCTGGGTAACTCTTAGCAACGCTGTCGTCGGGCCCAGACTTTTTGCCTGCGCCTTTACTGGCTGAACTATCAGCCGGTTTGTCGTCCGAAGACTCAAATGGAACGTCAGGCGGACTCACGAAGTATGTCCCCGGTGCCTTACACAGAAGTGTTTATCGCTTTAGAAGCGTCTCAGACACTAACTTTCATCGACTTGAGTTCGGAAATTTCCGCGCGCAAGGTGGCGATTTCGGCTCTCAATTCGTTGATTTCCGTGGTGTCACCCAGGGCACCCAGAGAAAAATCGGCTACCTGCCTGCGGATGCGTTCGCGCACCTGACTTTCCAAAACTTCAGAACGTTGCCATATGTTTTGCGAAATCTCGCTGGCAACTTCTTTGGCTCGGTCTTTGTATTCATGCACGCGGTCAGAGCCGGTGGATTTGTATTCGCCTGCTTTGGCCGTTAAGGAGTCGAGTGCGTCCTCAACCCGCTCGCGGGCAACTTCGAAGGCAGCTCTGCCCAGGAAAAACAATTTGATCATTGGCCGCAACACGTGACTAACCTCCAAGCATCAAGACTGAGCGCCCGCAATATTTGGATCACTAAGCCAACCGGTGAGAATCTGTAACCTGCCCTGAGTGGCATGAGACGTCAAATCTGACGTTGCTGCCGATTGGCTGGTTGGCCCAGACAAAACAATCTAGAGATTATACACTAGGGGCATCGCAGAGATGCTCGATTTGCAGTTTTCGTATAGCGATGCTAACAACTGTTGCAATATGCATCAAATCGCAATATGTGGGAACCTTGAGCGAAATCGCAGCCAACCTGCAGGTTGAAAAGAAATCCAATAGATAAGGTGGCGAACGTGGCACAAGAGACGAAGTCGAAGGCGAGCACGCAAAAGCAGGGCAGTCCGGCGGCGGCTGGTCACGGTCGGCGAGGACGTCCCGTGTCCCTCATTTATGTGCCGCTCTTCCTGGGTGGCAGTCACCGTGGTGCCAGTATGGGTCCGGCAGCCATGCGTGTTGCTGAATTGCCGGAGCGTATTAAGGCGCTGGGTTTCTGCGTCGCAGAAGAGATCGATATTGATGTGCCGCACTCTGTCTGCTGGTGGGATAAAGATTCACAAAGCAAGTGCGTTCCTGAAATTCACCAGGTTAGCGCAGCGGTGGCTGACGCCGTTGAATCCGCAATGGAAGCCGGCAATCTGCCGATCACTATCGGCGGAGACCACAGTCTTGCCATCGGAAGTATTGCCGGAGCTGCCAGTCACTATAAAAAACACGATCAAACTTTTGGTTTGATCTGGTTCGATGCTCACGGCGACATCAATACACCTGATACCAGTGCCAGTGGCAATGTCCACGGCATGCCTCTGGCTGTTTCGTTAGGACGCGGCGATGAGAAGCTCGTCAATCTGAAGGGTTTCAGCCCGAAAATTCCAGCCAAGAGATCGGTGCTTATCGGTATTCGCGACGTCGATCCACCCGAGCGTGACATGATCAATCAGACTGGAATTACTCCTTTCACTATGAAGGAAATCGATCACCTCGGTCTTGGTCGCGTTACTGATCTAGCTCTGGGATCCGTCGGCGCAGATGTGGCCGGTATACACGTGTCCTTTGATATAGACGTTATCGATCCCGATGTTGCGCCTGGCGTCAGTACTGCTTCTCGCGGCGGCCTCAGCTACAGAGAAAGTCACCTGGCTTTGGAACTTTTGGCTGAATCGGATCTGGTGCGCTCTATAGATATTGTTGAATTGAATCCTGCCTTCGATGTTCGCAATAAAACTGCGGAACTGGCTGTAGAGCTGATTCTTTCAGCATTAGGTAAGCGAATTCTATAGGCAGAACTGAAGAATTTTTCGGCTTTAACAATTTTCTCGCTGTCGAAAAATTTGATTTTTCAGAGCGGATGCAAGAAGAATTTTTGTACCTGGAACAGCAAAAAAAATGATAGAACACTGGCTGGATCAGTGAATCTGCAAAACGAAAGACCTGCGACGAAGCTGCAGCAGGCCTTTTCATAAGTTAGTGTGGAAGCCTATCTAGTTGTCCATATCTTTGTCAGTGACTTTCATGATCGAGCCGTCGGTGGCATTGATGTGGAAGTTCTTCGCTTCTTTGTCGCCTCTGACGCTGACGGACCAATAAAGAGTATGCGGCTTCTTGTGCATTCTCTCCAGATCGGTGTCTGTGACTTTGCCCGACAATTGCTTGAGAGCGATTGCTTCGGCATCTGCTTTTGTGAGCTTGGCTGATTGTCCTCTCTTGGCTGTATCGTCGTCAGCGAATGCACAAGTGCCAAACGATGAACCCATTAAAGCGAGCGCGGCAGTCAGCACCAATATCTTTTTCATTTTCAAATCCTCGTCCAGCGAAATCTGCAAGGGCAAGATTTTACGACAGCCGAGGTATTCATGTGAGCGCTTGAAAACTCGACTGGCGTTGAATCTTCCCTTGGCAATGGCGGGATTTGGCATTTCAATTGATATCAACTGAACTTCTAAATAAATTACCGCAAAACGGCACTTCAGCAATTTGGGGCAGGGGCTGGGTTTTGCTTTGATAGCCCGCCAAGCAATTCGGGCGCTTGGAAATTTTTACTACCGGATTAAGTTGGGGCTTGTCACTCTCAAATTTTGGTACTATACTTACGTATGTATGCAGGGGTATTTGTGTTCCCAGGTATGTTCAGCGGACCTATAAAAACTCTTCTGACTCACAAACAGGGGCGGCGCTCGAGGGGGAAATTATGGATTTGGACTGCTTGCCGCCACGGCAGCGCGACGTTATTAAGTCAATTGTTGAGCTTACCGAAGAAAACGGCTATCCGCCCACTCTTGCAGAGTTGGCAAAGGCACTCGGTTTGCGCAATCGGATGACGGTTCACCAGCATGTTGCTGCTCTTAAGAAGAAGGGTTATGTGCATTGGGAGCCTGGTCTTAACCGCTCGTTGAGAGTGGTTTCTCAGATCACCACATCGGTTCGTGGCAAAACCACCGAGACAACGATTGAATACGAAGAGACATATTCAGATCCTCACGGTATTCCTCTGGCTGGTGCAATTGCAGCCGGTCGGCCCATCGATGCTATCGATCCGGGCGAATATTTGGCAATGGACAACCAGTACGCCGGCACGGATTGCTTCGCTTTGAAGGTGAAAGGCGATTCGATGATCGAAGACGGCATCTGCGATGGCGACTTCGTAATCATCAAACCCAATCCTTCACCGCGCAACGGTGAAATAGTGGTGGCATTGCTTGGTGACGGAACAGCAACATTAAAACGTCTTTTCAAGGAAAAGGGCGGCTACCGTCTGCAGCCGGCAAATAGCGAGCTTGAGCCGATTTTTGTCGACGCAAAAGACGGACTTTCAGTTCAAGGCGTCGTTGTTGCTTTGTTCAGGAAGATGTAGAACAGATCTTTCGTAAC
>JADZFV010000654.1 GCA_020854255.1 Candidatus Melainabacteria bacterium
AAAATCCGGCACTGTATGAATTAGATTGCAACCCGCAAGGTTTCTCCTGGATAGACTGCCAGGATCACGATCAGTGCATTCTTGCCTATTCCAGGCAATCGCAAGCCACACCTGAAACAATAGTGGTAGCCTGCAATTTCACGCCTGTTCCGCGGCACCATTACCGCGTCGGCGTGCCGTCTCATGGCTTCTACCGCGAGCTGCTCAATAGCGATGCCGGTGACTACGGCGGAAGCGGTCTGGGCAACCAGGGCGGTCTGCACAGCGATGAATGGCAACATCATGGTCAACCGTATTCAATTGCAATCACACTGCCGCCGCTTTCAATAGTGGTTTTCAAACAAGATAAGTAAGACAATGAGCGCTTTTCGGGAGGTTGTAGTCCGATGTCTACCAGCTTGAGCAGCATTTTCCAACTCGGAAATGACACTACTCAATACAAGCACCTGGGCAAAGAAGGAATTTCCGAAGAGACATTCCAGGGCAAGAAAGTGCTTGTGGTCAAGCCGGAAGTTTTGACCAGGCTGGCGAAACAGGCATTCACAGATGTCAGCCACCTGTTGCGCACAAGCCATCTGGAGATGCTCAAAAGTATTCTCGACGACAAGGATGCTTCGGACAACGATAAATTCGTCGCCCTCGAACTCCTGAAAAATGCCGGCATCGCCGCCGGTGGCACGCTGCCGATGTGTCAGGATACAGGCACCGCGATTATTGTCGCCCACAAGGGAGAGCAAGTTTTCACCGGCGCCGACGATGCCCAGGCACTCTCGGACGGCGTTAGGAAGACGTACAACGAGTGCAATCTGCGCTACAGTCAGATGGCTCCTATCACCATGTACCAGGAGTCGAATACCGGCAGTAACTTACCGGCACAGATCGAAATTTATTCCGATCCCGGCGACAAATACGAATTTCTGTTCATCGCCAAAGGCGGCGGGTCTGCCAATAAGACATATCTGTATCAAGAGACAAAATCGGTATTGAATACGGATTCACTCAAAAAACTGCTCACTGAGAAAATTGCCGGACTGGGCACATCTGCCTGCCCGCCTTATCACCTGGCGGTTGTTATCGGCGGTCTGTCGGCTGAGATGACATTGAAGACCGTGAAACTGGCGAGTACTCATTATCTGGATACTCTGCCGACAGAAGGCGACAAATCAGGCAGAGCCTTTAGAGATTTGGAACTGGAAAAGGAAATCCTCGAAATCACGCGCAATCTGGGCATCGGTGCTCAATTCGGCGGCAAGTATTTTTGCCACGATGTGCGCGTTGTCCGGCTGCCCAGACATGGTGCCAGCCTGCCCATCGGACTGGGCGTGTCATGCAGCGCCGACAGGCAGATTATGGCCCGCATCGACAAAGACGGAGTCTGGCTGGAACAGTTGGAGACAGATCCGGCGCGCTTCCTTCCGGAAACCGAAGAAAGCGATCTCGGCGACCAGTCTTTGCGAGTCGACCTCACTAAATCCATGGACGAAATTCGCGAGGCGCTCTCCGGCAAGCCGCCCGGCACGAGGCTTTTGCTTACAGGCACAATGCTTGTGGCCCGCGACATTGCGCACGCGAAATGGAAAGAAGTCATCGAGTCAGGCAAAGATTTGCCGGATTACATCTATAAGCATCCGATCTATTACGCCGGTCCAGCCAAAACGCCCGAAGGCTATGCCTCAGGATCGTTCGGACCAACCACCGCCGGTCGCATGGATTCATACGCTGATTTGCTCATGTCCAGGGGCGCCAGCCTGATTACACTGGCTAAAGGCAATCGCGGCAAGAATGTTCGTGAAGCTTGCGGCCGCTGGGCAGGTTTTTATCTCGGCACGATAGGCGGTGCGGCCGCCAGGCTTGCTCAAGATTCTATCAAGAAAGTCGAAACAATAGACTATCCGGAATTAGGCATGGAAGCCGTATTCAAAATCGAGATCGAAGACTTCCCGGCCTTTGTGGTCATCAACGACAAAGGTGACGACTTCTTTGCTGAAGTGATGGAGCGCAACGTTTCCTTAGCCAAATGACGCAGGTAATTTTCGCAAGCCATTTCCTTTGAGGAAGAATGCCAGAATCCGGCGATTCCGAGCATCCAAAACCCACGCAAGAAGAACCCGCACATGGAGAGCTTCATACCTCAGATGGCGGCATCTTTCTGAGCCCGGATTCGATCATTCTCGATCGCTATAAAGTTTTGGGCTTGCTGGGCAAAGGAGGGATGGGCAGCGTCTACCACTTGAAGCACCTCCACTTGCAGTCGGAGTTTGCGCTGAAAGTTTTAAACAAACAAGCCGACGACACATCGTGGAGAAGATTCGAAAACGAAGCCAAGGCGGCAAGCCGGCTCGACCACCCCAATTTGATCAAGGTCCACGATTCCGGACTTTTGCCCGATGGGCAGCCGTTTTTCATTATGGAATTGGTGACGGGCGAAACGCTGGCAGACATAATCAAGAAAAACGGCAACATACCCTTGTTGAAAACACTCAAGATTTTCATTCAGGTGGGATTTGCACTTGCCTATGCGCACGAAAACGGTGTCATACATCGAGACCTCAAACCCAGCAATATCATGATTGCCAAAGGCAAGGACGGATCGCTTACTGCAATTGTCAAAGTAGTGGATCTGGGAATCGCCAAGCTGACAGGTATCGATGAGTTCAATCAGCAGACACTGACTCGCACGGGTGAAATCTTCGGCAGTCCTCTATATATGAGTCCGGAACAGTGCATTGGAGTTGCGGTGGACCATCGCACCGATCTGTATTCGCTGGGCTGCTCCATGTACGAAGCCTTGACCGGCGCACCACCGATGATTGGCGAAAATGCTCTGTCGACGATGATGAAGCATCAAATGGAAAAGCCAATATCCCTGAAAGATGCCTCAATGGGCCGTACATTCCCTGCTGAAGTTGAGACTCTTGTTGCAAAACTGCTTGAGAAAGACCCCGACAGGCGGTATTCGAACGCTCAACTGCTCACCCACGATCTGGTTCAACTGGAACAAATGCTGAGCGAAAAGGTCAGCGCGGATGAAACCGCTGCTGTTGCTGTTTCCAAACCGGCAGTGATGGCAAAAAACAAAGCATTTTTCAGCTCTCAAATTTTTGTCGTCCTTTTTTGTTCCGTCGTCTCTTACTTCCTGGGCTTCGGCACAAGCAGGCTGTTTCACCAGCAACCGGAAGCACCTCCTGAGCTCCCCAAACCATTATGGAAGCACGCAATTACTGCGCCGCAAACTCCTCCCGTCAAGATTCCGCCTAACTCCATGAAAGATATTGTGCCGTTCTCTTCTATCAGCACGGATGGAAGATCTCGACACTTCAACTTTCCCTCCGCATCAGTCGGCGACATCCGGATCGGTAATCGACCAATGGCACAAGCCAGAGGGCTGATGAGTGGGGCCATTAATGAGAAGGTTTTCTTTGTACCCGCGCCCGACTATCTGCAGTCACCTGCCCTCTTGAACCGATTTGCACCCGACGATTTGGACAGTCTCTTTCTTGAAGATGAAGAACAGAACAGCCCCAATGTATTGGTTGCTTTACCACGCCTAAAAAGTCTTACTTATTTAAGGCTCTCTATGCAAACAGGTGATGAAGCGGGTCAATTCATCGATCAGCTTCCCAAGCTGGATAGACTGGGAATATCTCATACAAATATGACGGGCGCTGGAGTTGCCCGGCTGAAGTGCTTCCCAAACCTGAAATATCTAGCCTGCTCTTCCATCCGCGACGTACGACCGATCATAGATAAGTTACCCAGCGCACGTGCCCTGGAAGACTTGAGAATTGACGACAATCGTCTGACTGGGATGGACTTACGCGCTATAGCAAAACACAAACAGCTAAAATGCCTCTCCATTGGAGGACACAAAGAAATCAATGACGAAGCTTTGGCTGAGCTCAAGCCGCTCAAGAATCTCGAGCATTTGTTCGCGGTAAGCTGCCCAGTGACAGAAAAGAGTCTGAGTACTTTTCAGACCTTGAAAAAATTGAGTTACCTTCGGCTCTCAGGTCTGACTAAACAACAAATGCAAATTGTTAGAGCGGGGCTCAAGTGTAAGACCATAGAAAATGTAGGGGGAGGAGATTCCCTGGTGGGTGCGGAAGACCCTCCTGCCCACGACACAGTTACTCCCCTTGCCGGCTCAAATCAAGGGCGAAAGCCCGTAAAGCAGCAATAGCGCACTGTTTTAGCGCGCAACAATGTTGCAACAATTGTTTGTTATGGTGTTGTCAACAGGAATCCATCCTCCCCGCTTAATCTCCCGCAGTACCTTCACAGGTCTTGGCGATAG
>JADZFV010000655.1 GCA_020854255.1 Candidatus Melainabacteria bacterium
CTGCCGGCACACAAGACGCAATGAAGAAAGTACTCTTCGGAGCAGCTGGTGTGACAGGCGGATTGGCAACACCCGGTTGCATCAACTGGCTCGTTGCATCCGCTCGCGACGCCAACTTGTTCAGCTAGAGTCAATCAAAAAGTACACTGCCACGCAATCAGGCAATCAGTTGGAAGGAGCCGCAAGGCTCCTTCCTTTTTACTATTCGCAACCTACAGATCGCTGCATTCACATGAATTTCAATTATGCACACCAATAGCAAATGCGCATTGATGTTGACGAATGGCTACTGCTACGGATGCACCAAGCGACAAAGACTTTTGTTTCGACTGCCCCACTTGTGTCACAGTCAGCGGTTACTTTAGGGAAGCTCACTTTGAGCGGCTGTTCACCCTCTTACTAATCGACTTCTACACAAATCTTCAGTGAGGTAGAAATATGACTCGCTTATTTTTGCAACGCGTTTTTTCTGTTGCAGCAACATCAGCAGTTTTACTAGCACTTACCATCGGCTCCCCCGTATTCGCCCAAGGTGTTGGATCTTCGTCCTCGGGCAATGAAGGAAACTTCTCTTCTGCGCCCCAAGGAAATACCGGAACACAAACTCTCCAGGAAGGAGATGGAGAAGCACCGATACTTCAGGGCACCACGAATGGCACAATTGGGCCACAGGGTGGAGATGCCACCTTCATCACCGGTGTCAACACCGCCGGAACCGTCCGCGTCAACAACCTGGCAAACCTGGAAGCCTTACTTAATATCATCGCCAACGGCATGGAAATTCTTGGTATCGCCTGGGGTGGACCGACAATGATCTTTGGATTTATGCACATGGCTGCCGGATCACAAGACGCGATGAAGAAAGTCATGTTCGGATGCGCCGGCGTGACCGGTGGACTGGCAACCCCCGGTTGTATCAACTGGCTCGTTGCTTCCGCTCGCGACGCCAACTTGTTCAGCTAAGAGAAGCTCAATTGATGCTAGAACCACATGGAAGGGGCCGAAGGGCTCCTTCCGTTTTTGCTCCGTCGTGTGACGGTTTGAATTAGTGTGAGACAACGAAAATTTCTGAGAGGCTGGTTGAGTTGATACAAGCCGCGATGCATTGCGCGCCTTGTAAATTGCACACTCTTAAACCCTTGGCTTGCTGACCCTCAAACAGCGCTGCAGTTGCTGAATCGCCGTATGCGGACTCGGTTGTACAGCCTAAAGGGAGTCACTCCAGCAAGTGAAATATTGCTCATTGGTCGTTTTATTCACGCCGATCCGCCAGAATGGTCGCTTGTAAGGATTCTGAATGTGCCGTTTATGACAGCCCCAAAAACAGCGCTTGTC
This sequence comes from Candidatus Melainabacteria bacterium, assembly GCA_020854255.1. GTDB lineage: Bacteria > Cyanobacteriota > Vampirovibrionia > Obscuribacterales > Obscuribacteraceae > QKMZ01. The sequence continues at coordinate 1,336 of JADZFV010000655.1, forward strand.
GCTGACAGATTTGACTTCCAGCGTCTTGTCTCCAGGCTTTGCAAGTCCATGTATGCTGTCATATTTTTGGTGGGCGTCCTTGCACTTCTAACCCATCATTCGAATTGGCAATTCCTCTATAACCAGTACGCCCTGACAGAGGAAGCAAATTTTCCGACGTGGGTAGCATCCGTATTGTGGCTGTTGGTGGCGATTGTGTCATACATCGCGAACATCACGGACCGATTGCACAATAGACCCAGCAAGATCTGGCTCCTCATCTCTTGCGCATTTCTCTATGCCTCAATGGACGAAGTATGCCGTCTCCACGAGCGCATTCCTGGCTGGCAGCGCTTCTATATCTTGCCCGTAATGATTGTTTTCACCATAGGTGGACCGTTCCTCTGGAAGCGTTTGCGCGATGTTCCGAGGTCCGGCATTTGCCTTGTCGCTGTCGTTTTTTGCTATTTGATGTCTTTTGTTCTCGAGTACTTGGTGCAGATACCAGCCTTGCGCTTATCTATTGCGGAATTCGGGTTTATTCGGAAATGGAATCTGGTCGAATTTTCTGAAGAAATGATCGAGCTTTTGGGTACTGCATTTTTAGTCCAAGCGCTTTTGAAATATAACCTATCTCGATGGCAACTCTTTACCGTCCAGGCACGAGAGTTAGCCGAGAATGTGTCGTCTGCGCATCAGGAGTTGTGACGTGAAATTCCGCGCGATGATTTGGTAATTTTACTAGCGCGGTTTTGGCGCGGGGTTTTACTCTGCCATTGATGAGATTGCTTGCGCGTTTAGTTGCGAGTCGTGCCGACGCGATGTAAGCTCTAGCGGCTGTGTTTTTACCGGCTTGAGCAGACTCAATCGACCAGCCAAGCCATGTTCCAGCACGCTTCAGGTTTTCCAGTGCCAGTGGAATTTCCGGAATTGCTTGCACACCGGTTGCGCCCAAAAGGTAATCGCAGTTTTGCAGCATGGAATCATTTCTGATCTTCCAAACCCGCGCTTCCTCCTTCCACTGTCCGAGCCTGGATTTGAACTTCCGCTCCTCCGCGTCTCCCTCATTATTCAAAGCCACAACTAGCTTTTGAGTATCCGAGATAAGTGTGTTTGCTGATGCAATTGACGCCAGAACTCCTTCTTTGGTTGGGCATCCATCCCACTCTAATAGTTCAATCTGCACTTCAGGGCTGGGCGTGACGGGCATTACTACAACCTCTTTCAACGGTGCTTCGTTCCCCTGCTTCTGCTCGAAAATCTTCTGATTCATCGAAGTTTCGACGCATCCTATGAGAACGCAGATGAACACGTAGTAGTAGATGAAGCTCTTCGGTTTTGTTATTTTCTTTTGCATGGATGCACCAACCCTAGCTTCAGAAATCGCTGTTCAAGCGCTTTCCAATGCGTCCGTCGCACGCTCAGCGTCCGGCAATCTCAAGCGCAGAAACTGCCGCAGAACATTCCAATTTTGACCCAGCTAGCCTTTTTGAATTCCATAATCTAATTCCAGTGTCTCATAAGGAAGTCACATTAGCAAAATCTGTAGAAATGCCAGCCAAACCGGGAATAAGAGCGATCGTCCCCTCGTTGGTCGAAGTCTGATAAAGCGAAAGCCGAACCTTGACTGGAAACTTATGGCAGAGAAAAATTTGCAAGTATTGTTGTCTTCAATAAAGCCGCGGTTGCATAGCGAAACGTTTGTGTTTTGCACTGTGAGCGAGAGCGAGTTTAGGTCTTTGAAAATCGAACCGATTTGTATGTTTCGTGAGACTGAAGGCGTTTCCCTGACTGTCGAAAAATCCGCTGCTGATGCCGCATCTCTTGCATATGATGGCACCTGGTCGTTGATAACATGCGAAGTAAATTCCGATCTCAATGCTGTTGGTTTTTTCGCGGCGATGTCTAAGCTCGTGGCTGAAGCTGGTATTCCGCTTAATGCTGTCTCTGCGTATCACCACGATCACTTGTTTGTTCCAGCAGACCGAGCGAAAGAAGCGATTCGGTTGCTGCAGGATGCTGCCGCAAAGCCGCTCACTCCAGCGCGAGCTCCGATCGGCGATATTAGAGTTTTGATTACTCACATCTTCAACGAACACAAAGGCTTCAAAGCGACCGGCTCTTTGCTCACTCAGGGTGTTGCCTTGATCTCGTCGCGCTTCGGATATGGACTGCCGGACGATATGAGAACGTTTTACGAACGATGTGCGGACGTAAAACTCTTCGACAGATATTCCTTTTTGTCATTGCAGAAAGCGTTGGATACAGACAGATCCAGGTTGCCCAAAAGCTGGATGCCATTTTGCGAATTGCCAACGGGCAACTTGATTGCCATTGATTTGAGCAATCCTGATGATATTTATCCGATTATTGATTTAGACAATGGTGACTTTGACTATCTTGTGATCAGTCGCAGCTTTGCTGAATTTTTGGACAAGATTCTCTCGAATGATGGAACATCAAACTTTTGGATTGATCAAAAAGAGCAGTGCGGAAGTGCGGTTGTTTATTTGAATAACAATCAATTGCGAAAGAAATACCAGGACTATTGGAGTGGGCTCAGCGAAGAGTATGGTCCTGAGTACTGCAAAGCCGAGTCGTGCAAACACAAGCGCATCAAACTCAGCGTGTTTTGCAAAAA
>JADZFV010000656.1 GCA_020854255.1 Candidatus Melainabacteria bacterium
AGCTTCCCCAGTGATCGCGCGTGGTGTCTTCGCGCCAGCGAGTTACGGCGAAGTCTTTCCAGCGGCTGTAGCCGCTGCCGGCGTTTGTCATCATCACATGATATCTGCCGTTGGAAAGTAGTTGGATCTCCGGCACAGCTGTACTGGCATTACCGAAAAATCGCACTGGAGCCTCGTCAGCGGCCGACCCAAAACGCACCTCAGCCGTTTCGGCAGTCTGGGAGTGGAAGGCTGTAGCCTTGGGAATTCTCTCTTGCAGCAACAAGAGTGTCGCTTGAAATGCCGGGTCGCTTTCGAATCTTTTTTGCATAGGTTGATCGAGCAAAACACGGGCAAGCGAGAGAAAACTCATGCCCTGGTGGTGCGCCATATACGACTGTATGATTGCTCTGTTATGCCCGCGCGGAATCCTTGCCGCCGTATAATCAACCGCCTCATAAAAACCGTACTTCCCTGAGAATCCCTCTGCCGTCAATCGCTGAAGATTGGCGCACGCTTCTTCAGGTGCGACCATCAAAGCCAACACCGTTGAGTAAGGCGCAATAACCAGATCTTGCGCCAAGCATCGCTTCAGTCCAAGACCCGGAACACCGAATGGCCGGTACTGATAGTTGAGATGAACATCGACCGCAAAATAGCCGGACTCTGAAATTCCCCACGGCACATTTCGCTGTTTCCCATATTCAATCTGTCGCTCCACAGACGCAATGTATGTTTGGTCAAGCAGCGTGTTTTTATAAGTCGGCATTACCAGAAGCGGCATCAGATACTCGAACATCGAGCCCGACCAGGAGAACAAAACCGGTTTTCCCCCGGCAGTGGTAAGCGAACGCCCTAATGCAAACCAGCTTTCCTGCGGAAGTTGCCCCTGAGCAATGGCGATAAAATTGCAGAGTCTTGCTTCTGACGCGAGCAAATCATAATAGCTGGCATCTACTCTCTTTTCGTCCGCGTTATAGCCGATCGAAAGTAAGCGCTTGCCTCTGTCATACAGGAAGTCATATTCCATTTGCGACAAGTCATCAGCGTGCATGACCAGCTGATCGATAATACCCAATCTCTCTTTTGCTCGCCTGCTGGCTTCGGAAAAAAGCGTCAAGAGTTCGCTAAAACACTTCAACTCCAGCTGCGATCTCACTGGTGTGCACATCTTCTGCATAACCGGCTGAAGATTCACAAACATAGTTGACAATTCGCGCAGCGTGGGAATCTGATCTACTTGAGGAAGCTCCGCTGCAGCCGCCTCCAGACCGGGCAATGAAGTCCAGGGAATCAACAGAACCAGTTCGGTGTAAGCTGCGGAAGTCTGACGTTTTAAAGTCAAAGCCCATGTTTTTACTTCACTACCGGCAGTATCACCAACGCGGGTGACGATTTCCGTAGAAGTATTCAATAATTGCCGAAGACAATCGTGCATCTTCGTAATTGTGTCTGGAGGATGCGCTTGCGCAGCCCTGAGAATATCTTCAAATTTCGACAATTCAGGAACAATAGTCGATTGTCCGACCAGGTCGCTCAGTATTTCAAGTGTGTCTTGCAATCCGCAAAAGACTTGCGGAGATATGACCCTTTCGTCAGGCAGTGCCACCAGACCGGCCCTGAGCGTGACCAGATGCCCGCCTAGATTGCCGCTGTCAACGGTGGAGATGTACAAAGGTTTGAGCGGTTTTAAGGTTATCGTGTCATACCAGTTATAGAGATGTCCGCGGTATCTATCCAGTGCACGCATCGTGACGAGCGTGCTGTAAGTGCGCTCAAGCAGCTCGCCCGATTGGATATATCCGAAATCGTATGCCCCGAGACTGGCAAGCAACGAAAGTCCCATGTTGGTGGGAGAGGTTCGGTGCGCCACCACATATATGGGCAGCTCCTGCATATTATCCGGTGGCAACCAGTGATCTTCTCCGGTCACAAAGGTCTCAAAGAAAGCCCAGGTTTTGCGGGCAACCTTACGCAGAAAAACATGCTGCTCGGGCGTGAGATTGGCAACAGCTGACGACAGAGGCCGGCTAAGCCACCAGGCTACAGCCGGAGCCAGCATCCAGAGCACCAAGATCGGTGCCGCTACAAATATCTCCGTCGGTCGCAGTAAAAAAAGATAGGAAAAAACACCAACAGCAATGGCTGGAGCGCTGGCCATTTGCAAATAGAGTCCGAAGAAATCGGTTCTTTGCTTGCGATTAGCTATATTTGAAGGATTCCAGGCAAGCAAATGTTTTTTCGAAACGATCACTCTAAACAATGTTCGAATAATGGCATCAAGGCTGTAGACAGCTTCGAATGGCAGGCAGGCGGCGCCGAACATCGATTGTCCGAAATTTCTGGCAGCCGCGCTCAGCGAACCGGCAATATGCTGCTCCCAAAGCACGTCCTCAGGCTTCCGGACTAAATCGAGCAAGGAGGCGGCAATTGTAGGAATAAGAAGTATCGCCAGAACAACCGCCGTCCACAACCAGGGCGGTGAGAGTATGGTCCAACCGGCAATCAGCAAGGCGGTTAACGCAGGAGCAACCAAGCTGCGCCTGAGATTGTCAAAAATCTTCCACTGCGACAAAAGCGACAACGGATTTTTTTGCCTGCGCTTTCCTGCCACCGGCACGGTGTGACTCAACCAGGACAATATTTGCCAATCGCCTCGTATCCAACGGTGCCTTCTGGCAACGTCCGAAAGATACCCGGACGGATACTCTTCATACAATTGCACGTCGCTCAAAAGCCCGGAGCGCACATAGCAGCCTTCAAGCAAATCATGGCTCAAAATACAGTTGTCTGGAAAACGGTCGCCCAATACGCGCTCAAATGCATCGACGTCATAGATACCTTTACCTATGAACGAGCCTTCGTGAAAGACATCCTGATACACATCGGAAACAGCACGCGTATAAGGGTCAATACCCGCGTCATTGCCATGCAGTGCAGCGTATCTCGATAAATTTGTGCCAGGCAGGCTGACGCCGACGCGCGGTTGAAGAATGCCGTATCCATGCGTCACCAACAATTTCTCTGCATCAATTTCAACACGATTCAAAGGATGCGACATGGCAGCAACAAATTGCCACGCAGCATCACGTGGAAGTTGGGTGTCCGTATCTAGCGTAATAACGTATTTGGTGCCAGTGAGCGCCGTCAGGTCCCCAACGATTGTTGAAAAACAATCCTGGCCGCCACCACGCAGAACAGAATTAAGCGCCGACAGTTTGCCGCGTTTACGCTCGAATCCCATCCAGACGCCTTCCGAAGGATTGAAGAGTCGGGGGCGGTGAAACAGAAAGAAAATATCGCGCGAGGAAGATCTATACTTCTGATTCAGTTCGTTGATTCTTCCGCTCAGCAATTGCACAAGAGCCGCATCTTGAGACAACAGCTCTTCAGGTGCATCGAGAAAGTCCGTCAGCAATGCAAAACACAAGTTATCATCACGGTTTGCCAGGAAGCGCACTTCCAGTGATTCTGCCAAATCCTCGACATTGCTCACACTCGAAATCATGGTCGGCACAACCACGAGTGTTCTTTCGCCCTTAGGTATCCCTTTGGAATAATCCAGTTTGGGCAGCGGTTTTGACGGCACCAAAAGCGTGGCCAACCAATTCACTAAGGCAATAGCCAGTTGACTGGCGCTAATCATGGTAATGACAGCAACAAACATTACCATCTGGATCCGCAGACCATTGGCATAGGCAAGATATGAAAGCCACGCTGTTATCGCCAGCGTGATCAGAAACACCGGCGCCAGATAGGAAAAGAGCGGAAAATTACGCCCAAACTGTTTACCCAAATCCAGAAAAGATTGCTTGACCCCGGCTGCTCTTTTCAGCTCGGCTAGTCCTTCATCGATCAAATAAAAGCCCACATGGGCAGATCGATCACTGCGGTGTCCAACGGCCGCTGCCTTAGAAGCGAGCGTCACTGCGGTGCGCGCCACTTCTTTTTCTGAAAGACTGGTTTTCTTCGCCAATTTTTCTACAATGTGGCGATAGTCATCGCGCGTCGAGAAATCCATTTCGCTGTAGGCATTTTGCGGATCTTCAAGAAGTGTCTTCTCGACGGCACTTTGCACTTCGACGAATTTCCGCCAGTCCATTGCGCCGAGAAAGCGAAGTGAGCCGATGCTGTTGCTTATCGAAACCTGGTCGGCTGCTTGAATCTGCGCCTCAGCCTGCACCATTTGTTCGATTGTACTACTGGCTTCAGACAGACGCTGTTCTATCCATGTGAGTCCTAATGCAAGTGCAGAACTTTGCCCCTGCAGTTTTCTTGCCAATTCCGATACAAACGCGCTTACCATCGGAGGGTTCGATCGCGCCATATCAGCTATCACCAGGATCAAACTCTTCGGATCGTTGGTGGCCGCATCGATCATTTTGTCGGCCCAAACGCCGGCCAGAAGATGCTCGCTCATGTGATGAACCATGCGCACGGCAACTCGCCTGAGATTTTCAATCAGGGCCAAACGCAACATAATTGGAATCGCCCAGAGCTCGCCTATTTTCAGCTCGGTAACCGTCTGGTATGAGGCGACAAACCTGTTGAGGCTGTCGGCATCCAATCGCCCATCACCGTGGGAAACATTGGTAAGTGCGATGTCATAGACCCTGGGAAACCCGGCTGAGGTGCCGTTAACCAGATGCGGCAGCTCTCTGCTGTATCCCTTCGGCAAATGCTTTTTAGCCGTACGAATTTGCTCTTCTATCAAGTAGAAGTTGTCTAAAAGCCATTCGCCAGCCGAAGTAATGCGGCGATTGTCATTAATCGCCGCTGTCAGAAGATTGCAAGCGTAAGTCAGGACCTCTTCATTCTCAGCCAGGCGAGCCAAAAGCAAGTCTCGCGCTCGCCCAAATTCCACTTTGTGCAAAGACGCCAGTCTCTTGCCGTGCTGCTCCATCTGGTCGGCGCTGAATAGCTCTGCACGCAGCGGCAGTTCTTCGACAGAATACTCTTGCAATGTTCCACCTTCGTAGCGATCGGGGATCGGAAGGCGAATCTTTTGTAAAGGCATTAGCTAGCCACCAGAGAAGAGTTGCGTCCCCCGTCAAAAGTGGACAATCTTGAGCCGAACTTCCAAGTAAGCATGACCCAAAAGAGCCAGCTCCTCACGCATGAGGTCAAGTCAAGAGAATGGCAACCTGCTTGATTTCTGTGAGTATACTCGCTTCACGGGAAAAAACCTGTAAACGCGACCCTAACCCCTTATAGGCGCTGCCAGGGGGCAAAAGTTCCTTACTTCTTCCAAAACGAAAAAAGTGTCACCAGACCGCACTGCGGTGGCGTCTCCAAATAAAAACACCAGCCAGATTGCTCTGCGCTGGTGTTTATACTACTGCCTGACTGCTCATTGCGGTGAGCTCAGTATTTCATCACGCTTCAGTCAGTCCTTCACGTGGTGCGGGCTTCTTGCTAC
>JADZFV010000657.1 GCA_020854255.1 Candidatus Melainabacteria bacterium
CTGTGGTGGCGTCGCCGGGAGCGAAGGATTTGACCATCTGCGCAAGCGAAGTTGTGGTGCGGGCGGCGACCTTGCGGTTGTTTGCCTTGCAGCGAACGAAAACGACATGGTCGAATTCGTTCGGCACTATCGCCCCGACGGAGATGATCAATCCACCGGCGCTTTTCTTGGTGCCGTCTTCGGCGCCGATGTTGGTGACACGCGCCAACTGAGCGACTGCCTCTGTGCTGTCGCCGGTCAGAGCCGTGAGCAACTCCATCAGCTTCTCGTTGGCACCCTTGACCCGACCGTTATCATCGCGGGTGCCGAGGCACTCGATGATCTCGATTACCTCAAATCGCTTGCCGGAGAAGACGTATTGCCGTCCTTTCACTGGCGGCAACGGCATCTCGCTGAGCATGAGGCTGTACAGCCCCAGGGGCGTATCGAACAGAACAAGAGTTTTCATGTTTGGATCTCCAGTGCTATCGGCTGTGCGTTGAAGGGAAACGGCTGGTCTCCGCTTCGATTGGCAGCCGAGTTAGTTAGAAACTAGAACTTGTCGACGCCGACTACAGTGTCGACGTCTTGCGATCGGGGCGGCGGCTCAGACCCAGTTCGTTAGCCGCTTTCACGACAGCGTCAGCGACAGCCTTGTGAGCGGCCGGGTCGAAGGCATCCGGCAGGATGTACTCTTCGTGCAACTGGGTGCGCGAGACGACGGCTGCCAGTGCTTTGGCAATCGCCATCTTCACTTCCTCGGTCATCTCCTTGAGGCGGCAGTCGAGCGCGCCGCGGAACATGCCCGGAAAGACCAGGGCGTTGTTTACCTGATTGGCATATGCCGACGAGCCGGTGGCAATCACTGCCACGTTGTCGAGCTTCTCTGCTTCCTCAGGTGCAACTTCCGCCTTCGGATTGGCGAGCGCGAAGATGATCGCCTTGTCCTTCATGCCCTTGATCCACTCGACCTTGAGTGCACCGGCGACGGACAGGCCCAGGAACATGTCGGCGCCCTTGAGAGCGTCTTGCATGCTGCCTTTGAAGGCGCGGCGATTGGAATTCTCCGACAGCCACTTTTCCTGCTCGGTCAAGTTGGGCGCACCCTTGTAGATGGCACCATTGACGTTGAAGCCTATCAGGTTGCGAACGCCCGCGGCAATGAGCATCTTGCAGCAAGCCATGCCGGCTGCGCCGACGCCGCAAACGACGACCTTCATGTGGCGCAGGCGCTTGCCTGTCACTCTGGCGGCGTTGATGGCGCCTGCCATGACGGCAATTGCCGTGGCATGCTGGTCATCGTGAATGACCGGAATATCCAGCTCGCGGCGCAGCGTGTCTTCGATCAGGTAGCAACCCGGTGACGCGATGTCTTCCAGATTGACCGCGCCGAAGGCCGGTGCAATGGCCTTGATTACTTTGATGATCTCGAGCGGATCCTGTGTGGCAAGCGGGATAGGAACGGCATTGATGTTGCCGAACTCGCAGAACAGCGCGGCTTTGCCTTCCATCACAGGCAGTCCGGCCAGAGGTCCGATATTGCCCAGAGCCAGGATGCGCGAGCCATCGGTGACGACAGCCACCGCATTGCCCTTCATCGTCAGCGCGTAGGCCTTGGATGGGTCTTCGGCAATTGCCGCACAGACACGGGCGACGCCCGGGGTGTAAACCATCGAAAGCACGTCGCGCTTGCCGTTGATGGGCACGCGAGGCAGCACTTTGATTTTGCCGCCCAGGTGCATCTTGAACGTCATGTCGGAGACGGCTATCACCTCGACATGGTCCAGCTCGCGGATCTTCTTCTCGATGAGAGCTGCGTGCTCGGCATCGGAAGCGTAGATGAGAATGTCGCGGACGACAAAAGCGTCTTCGACACGCGGAGTATTGATGTCGCCAGTGTCACCGCCTGCATCGGCGATGGCGCTGACGACCTTGCTCAGCCCTCGACCTTCTTGCTTGATGATTTTCAGGCGGACGGTGAAGGAATAGCTGGCACTGGGCGCGCTGCGCCTGGGCGCTTCGTGACCCGATTTTGCATCAGTCTGAGACATATGTATCTCCTTGCAGAAGGCTAACTGAAACGCGCACGACATCAGGGTTCTTGCGGACCAGAGCCTTCCCGTGATTGGGTCATGGAGAGTCAAAGAAGCGCGGTTCAAACCGTCGCTCCTGTGTGATGCCGAAGACCGCTTTCCTGAATCTTGAAAGACTCGTTATGGGAGATGGAATTCAGCAGAATTTCGACAGGAAGTTCCAAAAAAACGCTCGAAATCGTCTTGATCGGTGCTCTAACTCAAAACTGCCTTACTCAACAGGAAACGCGCTTTTGAAGGCGTTTCTCTTGAAAGATGCAGCTGTGAGGCACCTGCGGGACGGAGACAAGAAGGGTTGGAATTTCCTCGGGAGGAGAGAATGAGAAGTAACAGGCTAACCTTAGAAATCTTGTTGCCTGTAAGCAATACAGATAACAACGCTAAATCATGTGATTTCTCAAATCTAAACTAAGCACTTGGCCTTTTCGCGCTAGCGACGGGAATTTGATGATTGCCCTTTAATAAAAAGCGGCTCAGTATGAGAAAACAGTCCAATTTCGCTCTCGATCTCACACCTGCGCGAAGTGCGTTTTGAGCTAAATCTCAGATAAGCTGCCGCTTAAGTCGGTTGTTGACGCAAAACTGAGAAAGCTTGCCAGGCAATCGTTTCCAGCAGCATTAGTAAGAGCTTCTTTGAGCTGCAGAAACTTTTTTCCGTTCACGCAACGTTGAAAGCTAAAAGGCTGTAAAAGCACGGGCTCTTGTTTCTTGACCTGCCAACTTGTTTCAGTAAGTGCATATCTATCTCTCTTCAGCTTCGTCATCCGGTTAAAAACGCTCCAAGTTCCTTGCGCATTAACTTCTCAACCCATTCGGTTCGCTTCACGCGCTGCCGGATTTTGATCGTCCGCGGGCCAAGATTGTTTCTTCATGCCCGTCTTGTATTTTCGAATGAAGTTATCCACCTGCTCATTTCTGTGAAATGAGTGCGTTGACGACTTCTTTCTGGTCTACGAAACGCTCTCTAGCGTTTCGGGTACACACATAGGAGGTGTGCCATGTTTTCTCGCACACTCAGTCGCTTCTGGACCCTGGTTGCCAAGCCTACGGTCCGCCTGGAGGCCAATTTCCCCTGGACACTGGGCAAGTCGCTCAAGACCTACGGGATTGCCTCTCTGTTCTACCTGGTCGGTACTGTCGTGCCGATGCTGCTGTTTTCGGCTCTCTTCAAGCTGATTCTCAGCAGCTTTCCGGAGCTTTTCTCCGACATGAGCGAACAGGGTTTCCTGCTCATTGTCGTGGTCATGGCTCTGGTCTGTTTCGTCACTGGCTTTGCTGCCGAACTCTGGTACATCAGGCGAAAGTTGAAGTTGGAGAAATTTAGCTTCAAGAAGACGCTTGCGCTCAACCTCGGCAGCCTGGAAGGCAGTTGGTGGGCGGCAATCTGGAGAGCAGCAATCGGCTTTGCCGTCGTTGTCGCCGTCACTCAGGTGGTGGAAAAGGCTTTGCCTGTAAGCCATGTGACCGACCCGGCTGCCGAATTCGCCAAATCGCTCTCCGGAATTCCAGCATTGCTCTTTGTCTTTCTCGGAGTGATCGTGGCGCCGTTTGTCGAGGAGATCGTTTTCCGTGGTTTTCTCTTCAATGCTTTGCGCACGTCATTTCGCAGCGACACAGCGCTTCGTCTTTTGCGCCATGTGGAAATGGGAGACCTGGCGGCGTCGCTTACAAGCGGTCTCGTCTTCGGTTTGTTCCACATGAACTTCATGCAATTCCCAGCTCTTAACTGGGCGGCGCTGCCAATCTACACAGTCACCGGTATGGTGCTTGCCGAGTCCTATCGGCGCTCCGGTTCGCTCTATGTGCCGATCTTGGTACATGCCTTCAATAACCTCACGGTTATGGCGCTCACCTACCTCGTTGTCGGGTGAGACAGCGTAAAGTCATGCGGTGACATTCGTTTGGAGTTCAGAATCCGGTCTGGCAACAGCGGATTGCGAACTGCAAATGACTGAACAAACTCAGTCCCGAACCCAAGTTCGATTTGCACAGGGAGGCGCTCGCGCCTCCCTCAAGTCAGGGTGAACTGAAAGTCGCCTTGAGCTGCGTTTACCTGCAACAGAACAGGTTAAAGCGCGGCTGAAGGCGGCTCTCACAGAGCCGTGGCAGAGGGTTAAGCACGGTTGTAGTCGTCCTGGAAACGCTCGATGTCTTCTTCGGGGAATGCCTCTCCGACCTGGACTTCAACGAGCTCTACAGGCTCAGATGCAACGTTGGCAATGCGGTGCTTCGTACCGCGCTTGACATAGACATGCTCGCCATAAGTGGCGTCGCGTGTTTCATCGTCAAGAGTCACACGGGCAGTGCCGCGCACGATCACCCAGTGTTCGTCGCGCAGTTTGTGGCTCTGCAGACTCAGCCGTTGACCGGGATTGACGATCAGACGCTTGATCTTGGTGTAGTTCAAGTCCTCAAG
>JADZFV010000658.1 GCA_020854255.1 Candidatus Melainabacteria bacterium
TGAAGCGCAAAGCCGAAGCCAAAGGTAAAGTGGTCTACGCCATCAAGGACATTCCTGAAGGTCAAACCATTCCTACCGAAGGTCTCGAAGAGCGGGAACTCGAACAAGCGAAGATTCCGCAAGACGCCATCACTTCGGCCAGTCTGGCTGCAGGACGCATCGCCAAATACGGTATCGCTTCCGGACAGATCGTGTCACAACACGACTTGGCACCGCAAGGGATGACGCTTGGCTTTGAATCCAGACTGAAAGAAGGTATGCGCGCATTGACTTTCGCGGTTGACAACAACACCGGCGTCGCCGGCTTTGTTCAACCGGAAAGCCATGTAGACATCTACGCTTCGGTTGGTGCTGGCGTTGACACGAAGGCATCTTGCATCCTTTCGGATGTCGAGATTATTGCTACCGGTCAGGTTTACCAGAAGCAACCTGGCACCACAACCGCAGTACCTGCAAGCTCCGTGACTGTTGCAGTCAGCCCGGAAGACTCGCAAAAACTGATCAAGGCCATCGTAGCCAGCAAGCTGTACTTGACCTTGAGAAACGAAAAGGATCACTCACCTATCGCTACGGTGGATGTAACCAGCCTTTTCCCTAAACCGCCGAAGCCAGCTGCCGACCTAGCTGCGCTTCCCCCGCCGTCAGCTCTTCCTCCACCTCCGCTTCCCGGCGCTCCAGATCTTGGACCCGGCGGCCCAGGAATGGGAGGACTGCCTGCGGCACCACCGCCACCACCCCCATTGCACGAAATTGAAATTTGGTCCGGCAGCAAGAAAGATGTCCTCTCGGTACCGAAGAGCTAATTAGCCCTCAGGTTGTCGAGTGAGCATCACCTATCTAATGGGTACAACTATTAGATGGGGCTGTTGGTAGGAGGAGAACGCTAAAACTATGAAACTGACCACACTTCTTGTATGCGACGCTGGTTTGGACAAGCGTCAAACGATCGAGGATCTGATTCACAGCCAGCCATCATTGGCGCTCGTGAGCACAGTCTCCGGGAGCATGGCGCGCGAGCAAATCGGAAGTTTGCATCCGAAGTTGGTCTGGATCGAGCTAAGCCCTGCTCCCGTGCGTGGACTATCACTGTTAGCAGAGCTGCGGGAAACTTTCCCGCAGCTCTACTTCTTTGTTAGTTACGAAGTACCGGATCCGGAACTGATTCGTACAGCCTATCGACTGGGCGCATCAGACTTCCTGGACGCCGAGCGCTGGCGGACAGACTTGCCCGCCGCCGTGCAAAGTATTCAACTGAAACACCAGTCCGAGTCCGTCTCGACAGCCGCCGGTAAGGTCGTCGCCATCTTCAGCCCGACAGGCGGTATCGGCGCCACCACCATCTGCACCAACCTGGCCGGCTATCTCGGCAAGTACGGTGAAGCCTGCATCGTCGACCTCGACTTGCAGTTCGGAATGGTTTCGCACTACCTCAATCTCGAACCTTCGTTCAGTTTGAGCACTATCGACTTTTCACACACCAACTTCGACGCCACGTATCTGCGTAACTTGATGACGAGATACGACGACAAGTTGAGTATCCTGGCAGCGCCGCCTGAACTGGAAGACATCGGCGACATCTATGCTGCTCAAGTGCAAGAAATTCTGTATACAGCCAAGCAGGAATTCCGATTCACCTGCGTGGACCTGCCGAAAAACCTTCTTGACGAGCGCGCCATCGCGACTCTCGACCTGGCCGACCACGTGCTCGTACTGACTGAGTACAACTGGGCGTCCATCTTGAATGCTAGAAAGTGCCTAGATACATTTAAGGCTCACTACAACCAGGAAAAACTGCTTCTCGTAATCAACCGCTCCGAATGGCTCCCGCAAGACGTTTTGAGTGAATGCCGAGCGAATCTTAACTATCCTGTGTTCCATGAAATTCCGAATGACACCAAGACAGCCAAGTGGGTCAACAACCAGGGACAAATCGCTCCCGGACACACGGCGCTCGGAAAAGCACTTGATTCATTAGCTCGCAGACTCGCTGGAGGAGAGCAGCTATTACTTACGACGAAGGATGGCGAGAAGAAGGGAGGCTTCCGTCTGCCCGCTATCTTCTCCAAACGCTAAACAAAAGGTGGTGAGCTGTTAAATGGGCGACGAAAGAAAGGATCAAAATTTACCCGCACGTCCCGCGTCATCTTTGATGGGACAGCTGGTTCGTCAAAGGCAGGCATCAGAAGTGGCGCCTGCTAACCAGCAACAAACAAACGTAGCTTCTCCGAATCAACAAACTGGAGTCGGCGGCGCCAAAGGAGCAGCTCCCCCTCCGGGCGGCAGCGGCATGAATCGCCAGGCCGGACCGGCCACAGGCGTACAGGGTCAGGGCGGTGCAGCCAAACCAGGCGGCTTGCCGGCATCTGAAGGCGCCGGCCCGTCACGCGCAGACATCGAGCGTATCGACGCCCGCGATGAAACGGATTATGGTCACAGGCCGGTAGAAGTAGCGCAACCGCAAGGTGATCTGGGCGCGAAGTTCTCCGCCAACCAGCAACTGATCAGAGAACGCGAAAAGGTAATTATCGACCAGCTCAGACGAGAGCTGGATACTTCGCGTTTGACCAATATTTCCGAAGACACGCAAGCACAAGTCCGTGCCCGTATCAGAGAAATCGTCAACTCCGACCCGGCGCCGCTCACCATGATGGAGAAGGGTATCCTTCTGCAGAACGTGCTCGACGAAGTTTTCGGTTTCGGTCCTCTCGGTCCGCTTCTTCGTGACCCGTCAGTCGGCGATATTTGCGTCAACAATGTCACTATGGTCTACGTGGAACGCCACGGTCGCCTGGAAAAAACCAACGTTGTTTTTGAAAACGAAAGGCATCTGCGCCAAACCATCGACAAAATCATTCAGCCTCTGGGCAGAAGACTTGACGATAACTCACCGATGGTTGACGCCCGTCTTCCTAACGGATCCCGGGTTAACGCCACCATCCCTCCAGTTACCATTGACGGACCGACGATCACAATCCGATGCTTCGGTACGTCGATCATGTCGCTTGGACAGCTGGTAGAAAAAGGCGCCATGTCGGTACAGATGGCGGAAGTTATGAAGGCTTGCGTCAAAGGCAGAATCAACGCCATCATCTCTGGTGGTACAGGTTCTGGTAAGACGACACTTCTCAACGCATTGTCCGCTCACATCAACCCGCGCGAACGTATCATCACTATTGAGGACGCGGCGGAATTGAGATTGCAACACGAGCACTGGGTGCGGATGGAAACCCGTCCGATGAATACGGAAGGAAAAGGTCAAATTACGCAGCGCATGCTTGTAATCAACTGCCTGCGGATGCGCCCGGATAGAATCATCCTCGGTGAGTGCCGGGGGGAAGAAGCGTTCGATATGCTCCAGGCAATGAACACCGGTCACGGTGGGTCAATGACGACAATCCACGCCAACTCACCCAGAGACTGCACAAAGCGTCTTGAGAACATGATTCTCATGGGCGCTGCTGAAATGCCTTTGAAAGCGGCTCGCGAACTGATCGCATCTGCCGTGCAAGTCATTATTCAAATTCGACGTCTGGAAGACGGTACTCGTCGCGTCACTGAAATATCTGAAATAACCGGTATGGAAGGTGACACAATCGCTATCTCGACGATGTTCCACTTAGAGCGGGAAGGAAGAGACCCAAGAGGATTCTTCAAATGCCGCCACGTTGGCTCCGGTCTGCCTCCGAAATTCCTCGAGCAGCTTGAGCAAGAAGCTGTGCCGTTCAAACTTGAGTGGCTCAGATAGAATTGGATTTATATACATATAAGATTCAATCAGTGTTCACCGAGTTCACCCTCAAAAAATTGAATGGATAGGTAATAAGAATGAGCGTAGGCGCAATAGTCTTTGTCTTCGTTCTACTGGCCGGTCTCATCATTATGGCCGCCACTAGAAGTCAATGGGCTGACGAGCTCTCGAGGCTCGGCAAGCATCAGCGCAAAATGCTGGAGAAAAACCAGGAATCGACTGAAATCGATATCTTCCTCAAGCAGCGCACCGATTACTTGTCGCGCATTCTGTCGCAAGCCGGTCTGGAGTCGAAATACGACCAGATCAAAATGCAATGGATTGTCACCTCGATTGCCTCGGGCGCAGTTTTGGCAATAATCGCCGTAGTGAGCGGCTTGCCGGAAATGTCGATTCCTGCCTTCATACTTGGCGTTCCACTCGGCATGGGGGGTTACATTCAATATCTCGGCTTTGTTGCAAAACAGCGCCAGGACAAGATGACAGCTCAATTGCCTCAAGTTCTTGAAACAATGGTGTCGGCTCTTAGAGCCGGTTCGCCGGTTATGGAAGTATTCAAAGTATTGTCCGAAGTGGCGCCTGATCCCATCCGTGCTGAGTTCAAGCGGGGGCTGGTTTCACTCCAACTCGGTAAACCATTCAGAGACTGCATGGGCGAAATGGCTACTCGTATCCGCACGCCCGACTTCATGCTCTTGACCAAAGCAATCTTCATCAGTCAGGACGTAGGGGGCAACCTCGCTGACGTTGTTGCTTGTATTGCCGAAGCCATCCGGGAAAGATTCAAACTACGTGACTTTATGAATGCGCTTACCGCTCAGGGTAAAGCGACTGCGACATTCATCGGCTGCTTGCCTTACGGCATCACGCTGATGACTTATCTCGCATCGCCTGGTTATATCGTTCCGTTCTTGAACCACCCGATCGCCAGAATTGTTCTGATCGCCTTGATCATCTGGGAAGGCATCGGCTTCTGGATCCTAATTAAGATGACGACTTTCGAGGTATAGCGATGTCCCCAATGTTTATCGGTATGCTGACGTTCGGAGGTTGCATAATCTTCGGGCTCCTCGTCATGCAGCCCCTTTTCACTCAGTATGTTGACCAGTACGCAGTCAGAGTGCGCCCTAAAGAAAAGGAAGAAGAGGGCGAAAACGGTCCGAAGGACTCCACCATCACACAAGTGTGCCGCACCGTCGGCGAACTTGTTTTGAGCGTATTGCCTGCTTGCGCCGACAGGCGCACGGTAGAACTTTTGAATGCAGGCAATTACAGAACCCCGCAACACTTAGCTATCTATATCGGCATTCGCTCAATCATTGCTGCCGGCGCGGTATTTCTCGGGCTGATCGCCTCGACAGGCAACGCATTCAACTTGATTCTCGCTATTCCTACCGCATTGCTTGGATGGATGCTGCCAAACTTCTTCCTGGCCGGTCGCGTCAAGAAAAGACAGCAAAAAATTCTGCGCGAACTTCCAACCATTATCGACTTGCTTATAGTTTGCGCCCAAGCCGGTCTCGGCTTGATGATGGGCGTCGACAAAGTTTCCAAAGAGATAGGAGACGCCTGCCCGATCTTGGCTGAAGAAATGCGCCAGTTGATAAGTGACGTCAAGATCTTCGCTAAATCTGTACCGATTGCACTGCGCGAAATGGGAGAACGCTGCCAGGTCGACGAATTGATCAACATGGCATCGGCGCTTATCGCCGCAGAACAAAAAGGTTCGGACATCGCCTACCCGCTCAAGCAACAGGCTGAAGCACTTCGAGACAGGCTGAAGAGAAAGAAGGAAGAAGAAGCCGCCAAAGTGCCTGTAAAGATGGTGCCTGTAATCATGATCTTCGTTATGCCCTTGATCCTGGCGCCGATGCTTGGACCAGCCGTCGTGACGATCGTCAACGCATTGGGTCCTATTGTCGGCGGACTGGGCAAATAAAAGCCACGTTCAGATTTCAAAACGACACCAGGAAAACGGTTCTTGCAGACAATGCAAAACTGGCTGACTCATTTTTCAGCCGCCTGATTGGTTTGCTCAACAGAACTTCCTTGAATGAAGGAGAGGGTTTGCTTTTGACAAGCTGTCAATCTATTCATATGTTCGGGATGAAGTTTGCCATCGACGTGTTGTTTTTAGACAAAGATGGCGTTGTCGTAGGAATACTGGAAGATTTTGCCCCGGGAAAAATGTCAGGCATTTTCTCCCGGGCAAAGACTTGCCTGGAACTGCCGTCCGGCACTATAAAGAGGACTGGCACCACAATCGGTGATGTAATTTCCAGACAACCAATTCTGTAGAGTGGCGCTGCCATGCATCGCGTGCATTGCACCCGCTCAAAAGCAGGTTGCCATTCGCTTAGAAGCTATTTGCAGGTGGAATCAAAGACTAGGCGGAAGCCTTTTACTAAGTGCGTCGAACGCTCAATAAATAATCAACACATAGATTCCAGCCAGGCGAATCTGTAGCTTGAAGGAGATAGAAGGCGAAAATGAAAGTCATAGCAACGGAATCGGCGCCAAAGGCAATTGGCCCATATTCGCAGGCGATTGCATCTACAGGTATGGTTTTTGTCTCGGGGCAGATACCGATAGATCCGGTCACTGGTAATTTGGTCGAAGGTCCCATAGCCGACCAAACAAAACGGGTAATGACCAATTTGGCTGCTATTTTAGAAGCTGCCGGTTCAAGTCTTTCTCAAGTTGTAAAAACCACAGTCTATTTGAAAGACATGGGCGATTTCGCCGAAATGAACGAAGTCTACGGCAGCCACTTTCCGGACCACAAACCGGCGCGTGCCACAGTGCAGGTGGCAAAATTACCGCGAGACGTCGGTGTAGAAATTGACTGCATCGCAGTTTTGTAATCTACAACCAAAGAGAGATTCAACGGAATCCCACTGAAAGAAAGAATTGAAAGTGAACGAACTGACGACGCTCTCACAAGTAATAGCAATAGTAGTCGTGCTAATCGCCCTGGTCATCGACTGGCGCACGTATAAAATTCCTAACTGGCTTACATTTCCGGCATCTGCCGCAGGAATTCTTTTGAACTTTCTGGACAAAGGCACAGACGGGGCACTGCAGGCGGTGACTGGTTGGCTGGTGGGCGCGGCAGTAACTTTGTTCTTCATTTATTTGCCGATCGGCCCCAAATACGATGACGGCGACAAAATCGGCATGGGCGACGCCAAGCTCATGGC
Organism: Candidatus Melainabacteria bacterium; assembly: GCA_020854255.1. GTDB lineage: Bacteria > Cyanobacteriota > Vampirovibrionia > Obscuribacterales > Obscuribacteraceae > QKMZ01. The sequence goes on from JADZFV010000658.1 coordinate 6,949, forward strand.
CTGCATGGGTGCTTTTCTGGGAACCACCACAGTCCTGGTTGCCTTTTTCTACTTTGCCCTCTGCTGGGGTGCAATTTCGGTTTTTCAATTGGCCAGATTGATTCCCTGGAAACAAGTTTTCAATGCTTTTTTTGCCGTAGCATTAGGCGGCAAATTAGTGCCACCACAAGTGGACTCAGAAAAACTAACGGAAGCCAGAAGAAAACGCATTCCACTAGGGTTGGCAATCGCCCTGGGCACAGTCATCGCCATGTTCTTCCAGAAACAGACTCTGAACTTCCTGGGATTCAACTAAATCCGGATCTTGCGCAACAGAGCCTGGGCGCATGCAGTGCGCCACTGTAATAGGTCATCAAATCCAGGTGAATCAGGAGACGCGTGGCGCCGCCCCTCTTCCTAAAAGGCAATAATCTTGCAAACTCAGTTTACGGAAAACTGAAGCCGCTTCCACCGGGGATTCTGACGCTTCCGGTACCGGTGCCGGGATTGTAGGTTCCGCCGAAGGTACCCAATCCAGTGTTGACGCTGCCGCGGAATCCACCGGTATTAGGATTAAAGCCGCCGTTTACAGGCGTGCCATTGACGTTGAATCCGAAATTGGAGCGACCGCTGCTGTTTCCCAAGCCAAGATCCGGCGGCGTAATGCCGAACAACGGATTGATCTGTTGGTACGGAGCACCGGACTGCGTAAAGCCTTCCGTGTCGACGAATTCGTCGCCACCCCAGGCAGGAGGCAATGGGCTGCCGTGCTGGGTTGTGATACCGGCGGCGCGTGCACCTGTGATGCCGCGCTCAATTCTATGAATGGGACTGAATTCGAAAAATGGAGGAATGGAATAGGTTCCTTCATCGCCGTAAATATGCCAGGCATGACCGCCTGCTTCTTTGACGAAACTATCCAGTCTGGTCGGCGGCAATCCATTGCGTCCGCGCGGTCCGCTCACTCTTGCCAAACCCTGACCGGCACCAATAGGCAGCGAGGTGTCGTTGAGAGCAAAACCAGGACCGGAATTGCGTCCCATATTGCGGCGGGTTTGATTTTGCGGACCGGTGTTGTCCGTGTCGTCCGGAGCCATACCTTGCGTACCAGTGGAAGAAGTCTCTCTTCCACCTGACCCGCTGTCGCCGGATGAGGTGCTCCAGTCTTGCGCATAAACCGGCAGACTTAGTAAGGATGTGATGATGGCTGCAAAAGCGGCTTTTCTGATCATTTGATTTAACCCTTAAA
>JADZFV010000659.1 GCA_020854255.1 Candidatus Melainabacteria bacterium
TCAATAAAGTGGACATGGTCAGCTTCATGCCGCTTCAAGAGCTGGGCACCTTCTGGGAGCAAGTCGTATCGCCGGTTATGCTCGGCTCGTTTCTTGCCGGCGACCCGTTAAACAGCGTCAATGATCCCAATCACGTGCGAGCCTACGCCTACGGACAGTTCATCCTCATATCACGCATCGCCTATGAGACCGTGGGCACACACCGCGCCGTGCACGATCAAATTCTAGACGACATCATGCTGGCTCAACGTGTGAAGGGAAGTGGCTTCCACATAATGGCCGTGGACGGCTGCCATCTCTACAAGGTGCGTATGTACCAGGATCTGGAATCACTGTGGTTCGGTTGGACGAAAAACGCTTACGCGCTTATCGAATGCAATTTGCTCTACCTGGCCATGATTCTTATTTTGATAAACGGCGCCATCATCAGTCCGTTCATACATCTGGCCATTCTCGCTCAGGGTGTAGCGGGGGGCAACCCGCCTCATATCTTCCTCTATATCGCACCGCTTGTAGCAATAGAATTCATGGGCATGGCCGCCTGGTATGGGCACACAAAGCAATTTTATGATGGCGCAAAATGGAGCCATTTCTTACTGCTTCCGCTCGGCTGCATAATATTTACGGCTATATACCTGCGCTCTGCTTATCTTGTTCTCTCCGGCAACAACGTGTCATGGAAAGGCAGACACTACCGCGTCAATTCCCACAAAACCATCGAGCCTCAACCAGGCGAAACGGCCAAAGAAGTGCCTGTCGAATCAATCTCTATGTTCGAAACAGCCGGTCAGCAACTGGCAAGAAAGTAACTACAGGTGGTATCACCTCGTGAACTGATGGCGATCCAATCTCTGATTTCTGGGGTAGATTTACAGATACTTGGAAGTTAAAGCCTTAACACTTTAACTTCTGAAGGACTGGTCAGGCTTTCTAAGATCGGCCTATTGCTTGACAGCGCTGACTCAGTCCAAAACTCGCTCAGAAGCTCTTGGTTTTAATTTCACCTTTTGCTTTCCGCTTTTGGCATCCTTTTCAGCCTGATCTTTGAGCGTCTTTAATCTGACATCGAGATCTTTTGCTTCTTTCTCGCGCCCTACCTTTTGCAACACAGCGGCATAGTCCTTCATTGCAGCGAGAGTCTCAGGATGTGACGAACCCAAAAGACGGTCTCGCACACCGAGTGTTCTGCGAAAGAGCGGCTCGGCTTTTCTAAATTTGCCTTCGTCGCGATACAACCAGCCAAGGTTGGCCATGCACATCGCCGCTTCCAGATTGTTGATGCCCAGCTTCTTCTCATAAAGACCCATCGCTTTTTCCAAAAGCGGCTCGGCTTGATCGTATTTTTTCTCGAGGCGATAGAGTTCGGCAAGATGAGACATTTCGGCGGCAACAAGCGGATGTGTCATTCCCAGGGTGGCTTCACGAATATTCAAAGCCCGCCTGTAAAAAGACTCAGCCTTGTCGTATTCCTTTTTATGCAAATAGAGCAACCCCAGGTTGCTTACGCAGGAAGCCGTGTCCCTGTGCGCCGGACCAAGGAGGCGCTCCTTTATGGAAAGCGAGCGTTTGTACATGGCCTCGGCTTCCGCATAACGTCCCTGCTGATCGTAAAAGGCGGCCAGATTATTCAAGCTGCTAGCAATCGGCGCGTTTTCCTGCGATGAGACTTTCTCTTCAATCGCCAGTGCCTTTTTGTAAAGTCGCTCTGCTTCAGCATAATTAGCCATGTTTTGATAGAGCACAGCCAAATTATTGAGCGTGTTTGCCACTGACATATTTTCTTCGCCGAGTGCTTTTTCCTTGAGCGCAAGCGCTTCTTTAAAGAGCACCTCCGCTTCTTTGTACTGTCCTAGAAGTCTGTGCGCTTCGGCAAGATTGTTGGTCGAGGCGGCAATCTTGAGCGAAAGGTCGCTGTAGGATGGAGTTCTAAATTCGTAGCCCGGATTCTTTTTTGCCTCAATCAAGGCCAGCTCGAACATCAGCTTGGCACGATCGTAGTCCGCACCATCGAGTGCCTTCTTGCCGGATTTGTTGTACCTCTGCCAGAGACTTTCGTGGGACTCTCGCGGTAATCCGGTCAACTTGGAGGCAACCGGCTCAGCCTTCGCTTCCGTCAAAAAGGCGCCCAAAGCCGACGAGCAAAGGCAGAATGCAGTAGCGATAAGAATCAGGCGACTCAACGTCTATTAGGGCTCATGGTTTGGGCGCTTCGACAGAACCCGGGCCGTTTACTAAGTACCAGACGCCTGAGCGTTGCCAGCAACGCTCCTCATCAGAGAATAGCACTAATGGTACTTTACTCGCCAGAATCAGAGGGCCCAACCTTGTCCTGGGACGGAAGACAGATATCGATCGGGATTTTGGCAGTTCTCGAAGCGACCTAAAGGCGCTTGGACTGCGCTGGTCATCGCAAGCAAACCGGAAATGAGAACCGTATCGGCCATCAAGGACGAAAACAAGATCACTTAACAGCCTCTTTTACCTTCGCATCTCTGGGTTCATAAGTATAAAAACCTCTACCGGTCTTGCGTCCTAGATGACCGGCGTTGACCAGCTGTTTGATAATCGGGCATGGACGATATTTAGGGTCGCCGAAACCTTCCTGCAATACTTCCATAACATGCAAGACAATATCCAATCCAACGAAATCGCCCAGTTCCAGGGGTCCCATTGGATGGTTGTAGCCCAGTTTCATGCCTTGATCGATATCTTGCGCAGTGGAAAGCCCCTCCATGAGAGCAAATGCTGCTTCGTTTATCAAACACAAGCCCAATCGTGTTGTGATAAAACCAGGCATATCCTTAGAGCTGATCATTGTTTTTCCCAACTCTTCGCCGAATTTCGTCACTGTCGAAACAGTTGTGTCAGAAGTATCGAATCCGGCAATCAACTCAACCAACTTCATGACGTGAGCAGGTGAGAAAAAATGCATGCCCATAACCCGGTCAGCTCTCTTGGTGGCAGAAGCGATGGATGTAATGGACAACGAACTTGTGTTGGATGCAAATATGGTTTTTTTATCGCAAATTTCGTCCAGCTCTCTGAATAGTTTCTGTTTCACGCCCAGATCTTCGGCAATCGCTTCAATGACCAGGTCGCAATAGACGGCATCCTGCAAACGTTCGGTCGAAACAATTCTCCTTTGAGCATCGGCAACATCCTCGGGGTCCAATAACTTCTTATCGACCGATGTCCTGCCGTATTTCTCTATGGTCTCGTTAGCCTTGCGCAGAGAAGCTTTGGCAACATCGTAGATATAAACTTTCGCTTTCGTTCTGGTGGCGATAAGAAAAGCAATGCCAGTGCCCATAAAGCCGCTGCCGGCTATGAAGACAGTCGTTACACCAGACCCGGTTGCCATTAGCTTTCCACCCTCCGAAGCAGCTTGAAAGACTGATCGTACCATCCTCAAATTTGCCGATAAAGCGGCGCAGAAAGAGCACGAACAGTCAGCGGCAGGGAGATTTTGTTGATTCAAACATTTACTTGACATCAATAGAACATTTCGAATTGAATGTACGGCTTTATTTTTTGGTAGGGTTTGACTCTTACAAGATATTTTGCCGACAATTCGGACATCGTTTGAGGAAACCCCCATCGCCATGATCAAGAAAGTTCTCATAGCCAACCGGTCGGAAATCGCAGTTCGTGTCATCACAGCCTGCCGCGAAATAGGCATAAAAACAGTCGCCATCTATTCAGAGCCGGACAAACTGAGCCGCCACGTCAGCCTCGCCGATGAAGCGTATCAATTAGATGGGCAACCGCAGAAGGTTTACCTGGATGCCCTACAAGTAGTGGCAATCGCCAAGCAATGCGGTGCCTGCGCGGTGCATCCCGGTTACGGATTCCTGTCCGAAAACCCCGACTTTGCAAGATCCTGCGCGGACGCTGGCATCAAGTTCATCGGGCCAAAACCCGACATCATTCATCGAATGGGCTCAAAGGTTGAATCGAGACGGGCAATGGAGGCAGCGGGCGTGCCGGTGGTGCCCGGAACCACTGATCCGGTCAATTCAGCCGACGAAGTAAAAAAACTGGGTGCCAAGTACGGCTATCCAATCGCCATTAAAGCAAGCGCCGGCGGCGGCGGACGCGGAATGAAGGTGGTGCGCACCGAAGCCGAAGCGGAAACAGCCTTCACCCAAGCCCAACGTGAGGGCACTAGCTATTTTGGCAACGGAGAAGTATACGTCGAAAAATATCTGGATCATCCACGCCACGTGGAAGTGCAAATACTCGGCGACGAACACGGCAACATCATTCACCTGGGCGAACGCGACTGCTCCACTCAGCGTCGCCACCAGAAATTAATCGAAGAGTCGCCGGCAGCAAAATTGAATCCTCAAGTCAGAGAAAAGTTGCTGGCCGCTTCAGTGAAAGGCGCAAAGTCTCTGGGATATACATCTGCAGGAACATTTGAACTGCTCGTCTCCGGTAATGATTTTTACTTCCTAGAAGTGAACACCAGAGTACAGGTCGAACATCCGGTTACAGAATACGTCACAGGCGTAGACATCGTCAAAGAACAAATCCGCATCGCCTCAGGCGAGAAGTTGAGCATCAAACAGGAAGAAGTTTCCTTCCGCGGGCATTCGATCGAATGCCGCATCAACGCAGAAGATCCATTTAAAAATTTCATGCCCGCACCGGGTACGGTGAAATTGTTCGCAGAACCTCGCATGCCTTGGGTGCGCGTGGACAGCGCCTGCTACAGCGGCTATCAAATTCTTCCCTTCTATGATTCATTGCTGGCAAAACTGATTGTCTGGGGCCGCGACAGAAAGGAAGCGATCGACAGAATGAAACTGGCGCTCAGCGAATTCAAGATAGAAGGTGTTGCGACAACAATTCCGTTCCATCTCGCGCAACTGGAAGATCCCAAATTCATCAATGCAGAGTCCTACACAACATACGTCGAATCAGAATTCATGAAATCGTTTGTCGCCAACGCGCCCAAAGCAGCACCATCTGCGGTGACGGCTCAAGCCCAGGCGACGGCAGGCTCGACAGCGTTGGGCGCTGCCACTGGAAAGGCGACGCCATGCGGCGCGCAGGGCTCTACAAACAACGGTCATGGTGCCGGCGTCCAGGAAAAAGTAGGCCCGTACAACTTTGAAGTGGACGTCAATCAGAAAACATACAAAGTAGCTGTTCACGAACTGGTCGCGCCGGGCGCGAAGGTGGCCAGAGTCGCATCATCTGCTGCTTCAAAATCGCCCGCTCGCTCGCTTGAACGTCCCGGCAAAAGCGCCGCAAAAGGCGGCAGTGACACAGGCGAAGTGAAAGCGCCGATGCACGGAGTCGTAAAGGAACTTCTCGTAGCTTTAGGCGCCTCGGTCAGCCAGGGGCAAAAACTCCTGATTTTCGAAGCCATGAAAATGGAATCGGAAGTCGTGGCACCAAAAGCAGGAAAGGTTTCGGCAATTAATGCAAAGCCAGGCGACACAGTGGAGACCGATCACGTTATCATCGAGATTGCCGACTAACACAGGTGAGAGCTGATGGCAGAAGACATGAGGGTGGGAACCGGCTTCGACATTCATCGATTGGTCGAAGGCCAGCCGCTGGTTCTGGGCGGCGTCACCATCCCTTTTGAAAAAGGACTGAAAGGTCACTCCGACGGCGACGCACTCACTCATGCAATCGTCGACGCTTTGCTCGGCGCTGCCTGCCTGGGCGACATCGGGGTTCATTTTCCACCCGGCGACGAAAAGCATGATGGTGCAAACAGCATTGATTTTTTGAAACATGTGATGGACTTGCTGGACGGAAAATTGTTCTACGTTCAAAACGTCGATGCCACAATCATTTGCGAAGCTCCAAAGCTCTCCCCATACTACGAAGAGATGCGCGGCGTTCTTTCCAAGGCGATGCGGATAGAAATCGATCAAGTCAGCATCAAAAGCAAAACGATGGAACGCATCGGGCCAATCGGCGAAGGACTGGCAATCGCCTGCCAGGCTGTCGCGCTTGTTGAAGCGCAGATGTAAATCTGCAA
>JADZFV010000660.1 GCA_020854255.1 Candidatus Melainabacteria bacterium
CGCGCGATCTTCCGGACCTTCAAAATGATGACATTCCGGCCAGCACCGTCCACGATGCCACTATGGCTGCGCTGTCTGACTTGTTTGCCCGCGTGATAGCCGACGAGAAAGCACTGAAAAATTGAACTGATTGAACTGATTGAAAAAATTTAGATCAAATCAGCTTATCGACTTTCTACGCAGCGTTCTAAAGCGCTTGAGGGCTTGCTTTCAGCTCAACTGGAATTAGATATTCCATTTTGCGGCTTCTCAGGAAATCGAACAACGATCTCTGCATATCGATGCCGCCTTCTGTTGCCACCGGTGTAAACTTCTCGACTCGGTGAATGCGTGCTTCATTGTCTGCCTGCATTTGCGCCTTTCCACTGGCGTCGTATCTTCGTGTCGAGGCGATCATTTTAATGACGCCGTCACCGGCCGGTTCGTAATTGGTCACGCTTTCTTGCTGAAATGCTTCCACAATTTCCTTAGAAGCTCTCTGCACGCGCGCCGCCGCCACCATGCTGCGGAAGGAAACAAGTTGCTCGCTCTGATTGCTGAAGTCTTTGCTCAAAACCTGGTGATATTCCACAAACTCCGGGAAGTCGGTTGCTGAAGTATACGGCAGTTTCAAATAATGCCAGATGCCGCCCCGCCCGTCGCGCTGAGTACCATAGGAGAAACGGCTTTTGGCTTTGAAGTTGAAGGGCGTATGAGCTGATTCTTTGTGGCTGACAAGATCCTGGCGCATGGTAGCCGTTTCGACATCGGCAAACCATTTGCCGGCCAGCCATTCAGGAATGCGAATCCAGGTGCTCTTGGAGCCGTCCTTTTCGCCTTCTTTCCAAACGGAACCAGGCAAATATTTGCTTTCAACCGGCGCCACCTTCTCTTTGTGCTCGATTCCACCCTGCACATATTTCTGAGCAAAGGCATGATTGCCTGAAAGTTGCAGGACTCCGAATAATAGCGCGAGCGCAACAGCGTATAAGACTCGTCTTTGCATAACGACCTTCTCCTCAAGCACATGGGCGCATCAATACTAAACCATCACCTGAGCGCGCTGCATGATAGATCCATTAAGGTTGTCTCTAACGTATAACGAAGCAGGGAAGGCTTCTCATCCTTCCCTGTCGAAATTATTCGCTCTACTCTCCGGCAGATTATTTATCCGGCAACTGGTCCTTTTGCTTAGCGACATCTTTGCCGCCTGAAAGCAGGTGCTTTAAGACGGGCATACCGTCCTCTGAAAGCGCAACTTCAGCCGTTAAATCCTCTGAATTTATCCGGCTGGCGGCCCCTTCGGCAACGTAGTACTTTTCGATTCCGGTTGTGATTGACGAGAGACCTTGATTTACAGTCACTCTAATTGTCGCTTCGTCTTCCTTGAGCGACTTGGGCAAAGTCTTGCTTGCCGACACAGGCTGCCAGCATGGCGATTCCTTCTTCAAGGTGAGGTATGCAGTTTCACCCGGCTTGAACGCTTTCAGATCTACCTTGCTGCCTATGTCATAAGTAATCGCAACATAGTCGCCTTTGAGCATGTCTCTGGGATCGTATGTATGGCACTTGAGAGTGACAGTTTTGCCGAAAGCCAGGGTCTGCGCATAAGGCAAGCCGAAGGCGAAAAGGGCTCCGAATTGTGCGGTGATTATCAGTGCAAAAATTCTGTCACGTATATTATTACCGGAAAACTTCAAAGAACTTTCCGGTATCGCTATGGCGTCTGCGCGCGGATTCGCGCTTACGCTCTCAATTTCCAAAGGTTTTGTTTCGATCATTTATTCATTCCTCGCATGTGTTTTCTAGTTGAGACTCCGCTCGGATCCAGTCCTCATTGAATCTTTCATTGATCTGCCGAGTGCCGCAAACGAGCAAATCATCAAGACGAGGCCCACTGCAAACGCAATTCCTGAGCCAAGCATGGCTCCCCCGGGCGCTGTTGCAATAAAGGAAATCGAGTAAATAGTAAGAGTTGCAACCGGAAGAAATTGGATGAGGCGATTCTCGATCGATGATGTGATATAAAACAGATAAAAAAGATTAGCAAAGAAAAAGGCGCCCATAGTCGCACCCAGTCTGTGCTCATCGCTAAAACTGAAACAGGAAAAGACTAAGGTACAGATGATCAGTGCACCGGTCATAAGCGGCCAGCGTGTTTTGCCGGCAGGCGATTTGATCAATGTAGCAAGCAAGGCCAGCGTGGCAAGCGCCGCGATTTGAACTCGCTGGATGGAGTCGGCATCAAAATAGCCTCTCGCCGAATACTCCCCGAAAGGCATCAATAATTGAACCAAAACAAACAAAAACGAGACAAGAAGATAGGGCGTCGACATTATTTGCCAGCGCTTGCTGTGCTCATGCCAGAGATGCATGATGAAGGAGCCGATCCCGAAAAAAACGAAAAGGTACATGGCTACATTGCTGGGTGTGCGGCACAGTCCGAATCCGAAGGCAAACAAAGAGACTGCCAGAGCAACCTGGCTGCGAGTAATATAGGCGCAGTAAATGGCGCCCAGTGAGCATAAAGCTGCAAACATGTCGGCAGGATAAGCTTCACCCCAGGGTCTCAGAGCTGCATAGGCGACGACACCGGCGCAAAGAATCGCCGATGCATGTGAGCGAAAAAGAATGATGAAAGGGGCAATGCCCATCGCCCAGACAAGTAGCTCCGGCTGATTGCCGGTGACCTGGAAATGCTGCGAGATAAGAACCGTTGCGCCGCCGAAAAGGACCGACCCGAGAAAAACGAGCGCTTCGGAAAGTATGGTTTTGAGCGGCGACTTGCTTCTCATACGCCATGCGGCGCTGTAGCACGCCACCATGGCACAGACCACCGCTATGCCTTTGATTTGAATGGTCACCCCCGGCCAGTTGCTGGAGATAAAGAGAATTAGGCTGCCGGCGACCACGCAGGCTCCGGTAATGAGCAACGCCAGAAGCCCATGCCGCGGTCCGCCTTCTACCGAATACCGAGCCAAAATCTCGTCGCCCTGGACGCGATTGAGGATATTCTCCTCCTGCCAGCGGGCGATTTCATTTTTCAGGAAGTCGTACCGGGGGCGCATGATGAGCGTTGGCGTATTGGCGGTACTGGTAAGTTGCTGCATATGGAGTCCTTACGGCAGTTTGTGGCGGAATTGTCAATTTCGGCGCGTTCAAAAACTGGCGCAATCAGAGCTTGCGCCGTGGAATTAATCTTTCGACTGGGTATTTCTGTAGGGTACTGCCGTGCGCTTTTTCGAGTACAGAGTGCCCTTTGAGACATTATGCTCCAGCGACCAAGTAAACGGACTGGGGTAAATCCCAGGTCTATCTCAGCGGTCACACTAAAGACAGTGAACAATACTTTGATACAGTAGCGGAAGCTCAAAGCAGTAATTCAGGAAAAACGTCCGGTTTTGTCAGAATCTGGCAGATTCGCCGGTATTCCTCAAATGATGAGGCTTTCCTTGATCAATAGAGAATCCAAGCTAAAAGACGAAGCGACTAAGAAGGTCGACATTCTCGAGTCAGGAAATGTCGCCGGCGCAATCGATGAAGACGATGATGACGCAGACGCCCTTGGCGCCGATGAAACGCTTCTTCTGGAAAAAGGAAGAAAGCAAAACACGAGAAGCAAAGCAAAGGCGGCCGGCGCTCTCACTTTCGTCGTAATTAACAAACGCTATGAGCTCCTCGGTCTGGCTGGTCAGGGTGGAATGGCCGCAGTCTATAAAGCACGCGATCTGAGAGACAACAAAGAAGTTGCTGTCAAAGTATTAGACCGCGATCTGGCCAATATGGACAGCGTTCTGGAAAGATTTCAAAAAGAAGTTTCCGCCGCCTCGGCAATGGCGCACGAGAATCTCGCCGCAGTCTACGATTCAGGCGTTACAGAAGATGGGCGCCCGTATATTGTCATGGAATACATGCGCGGTCAAACTCTCACCCAATTATTGAAAAAGAAAGCAAAACTGTCCCTCAATGAATTTGCAGAAATCTTTGTCCAGGTGGCCAGGGGTCTCGCCCACGCGCACCGGCGCGGTGTCGTTCACAGAGACATCAAACCAAGCAATATCATGTTGTATACCGACGCCAAAGGAAAGCTGGGTGTAAAACTTTTGGACTTCGGTATCGCCAAATCGCTTGCCGATATCGATGAAACTTCTTTGCACCTCACTCATACCGGACAGGTGATTGGCAGCCCTTTCTACATGAGCCCTGAACAGTGCCGCGCGCTTCCAGTCGACACGAGAAGCGATATTTATTCGCTCGGATGCGTCATGTTCGAAGCCATCACCGGTGGTGTACCCTTCAAAGGAGAAACAGCGCTGGACACGCTTTACAAGCACATTCACGAGCCGGCTCCCAGAGTGCGATCAAATATTCCAAAACTGAAACCGGCAGAAATTCTTGCCTCTACAATTGAAACCACATTGATGAAGCAGCCGGAAGCGCGCTATCACACAGCCAGAGAACTCGGCAAAGACCTGGCCAAACTGACGAACTGGGACGATCTTCCCGCCGATCTTGATTTTGATCCGGAGCCCAGGCGTACAGAGCCTGTCAAAGAAAAGTCGCGCTTCAGCATTACAGGCATTGCCATTACCACTGCAATCGGGCTTTCCATGCTGGTATGCGGAACAATGATTTCCAACTATACACAAGGTCCTTCTTCGCAAACAAACGAACTCTCCACCACCGGTCACGAAATGAAATTGGGTGAACTGTGGAAGCTCAGCGAAAAGGCTTTCGAAGATCAGCGCTACGACGACGCGATCAAGTATGCGCAGCGCGCGGAGCAAATAACAAGCAAGGCCCCAAACACTCTTCCACATGCAGTGAGCATGTTGAAGGCGGCAATGGCAATTTACGAGAAAGAAATCACCGCTCCCGAAATGGAAGAAAATCGCCGCATGAATAATGTCGCGATCACGCAAGGGTTGCTGAGGAATTCGCTCTCGATTTTTAAAGACTTTCTGAAGAAGAAAAACGCCGAAAGGGAGAAAGACGTCATCGACGCGCTCAGCATAGAAGAGCCGCCTGACCTGAACCGTTATTACTTTGAAGCAAACGGACAGCTGGCAACACTGCTTGCCTACGGCGAGCAAGAGCAGTCAAACGAAGCAAAGGGGCTTTTCGAAAGAGTGAACCAGTTGTTTGCGTTGCAGACAGAGACAACGAATTATCCCGAAAAAGAAGCGAAGCAATATCTGGAATCTTTAAGCAATTTGTATTTCGCGGACAAGGACTTTCTCAACGCGGCAAGGGTGCAGGCCAACATTTCAGATATCTGGGGCGAAAGGCTGGTTGACATAAAAAGCAATCCGACAGACGACCAATCCTTTGCAGGCAACTGGGTTTCGCCGTTCAAGAAATCACAGTCCGATATGCACCTGTCACTCAAGCAAGCAGGAGACTCTGTTTCCGGAACAGTAACCCTGGCGGTAATGCCAACACGGGCGATATGGAAAGGATCACTGTCAGGAATCAGTTCCGGCAACACCTCGTCAACCACCTTCCGCATTACCGGTATTGGTTCTGATAATTCTTCAACTGGAGGCGACGGTGCTGTTGGCAATTCCTCTGTACAGGGAGAGCTTAGCCTTACTCGCTATAAAAATTACCTGGTGGCCAGGTTGTACAATTATTCGATTACCGGTTCGGCCAATATAGCTCTACCGTATACGGAAGTGCTTGAGATAAAACCGGTAAAGCAAGCAGTGAATAAGAAGTAAGAAGCAATCGGAAACTCTCGATTTTACTAAACAACATTCAAGGGGCTATAAGAATGTCGTCTGAACCCGCTAAGAAATCAGCAGCGCTGGACCAAATCAAAGAATTCGTCGTCATATTCGGCGGCAACTTTATCGTCCTCATACTCCTGCTCGTGGTCGTCAACTACTTCCTTGCGCCTTTCGACATCAAGTCGCATTTGGATGCGGTAAGTTCTGAAATTCAAGGACTCCGCGGCGACGTCGGCATGCTAGCCCGCGAAATCAAAGCCATTAAGGCACAGACTGCACCGGCAAAAGCCACTAAATAAGCACAAGCGGTTAACTACGCTTTCGCCTACCTTATACCAATCCCCATCATGTGAGTGGGGGTTAGCGATTTGAAACGAATGTTTTTGAAACCAGCCTCGTTGAGCCATTCTTCGCATTGTTGTGGAGAATAGTCGAAGCCGCCCGGTGTTTCGATGAGCATGTTCAAGCTCATGAGCAGAGCGAAAGCATTTTTCTCGCGCTCGTTATCGATCATGGCGTCGTAGACGATGAGCGTACCGCCTGGATTAAGCGCTTTGTAGGCTTTTGCCACCAGCATGCGTTTTTCTTCCAGGTTCCAATCATGAAGAATGTGTCCCATCACGATAACGTCGGATTGCGGAAGTTCGCCTTTGAAGAAATCCCCTCCTGTAAATCTTAGTCGATCGGACAAACCGTTTTTCTCAACATACTCCTTGAAGATTGGCTCTACTGGCGCCAGATCAAATCCTACTCCATTGAGATGCGGATGAGCTTTGGCAACTTGAACGGCAAGGGCACCCTGGGCGGTGCCAACTATAGACGTGAATTGGTCATCAAGAGAAAACCGCCGATATAGCTTGGTTTTGCTGCATCGAGGAATGTTTCGGTTTCAGGCGTGTTGGAGTAAATTCCGTTTGTTCTGGTCAGAAAACCGAGAGCAACAAGCGCATCAAAGAAATCACGGCTGGAGCGATCGTGAAGATTCAGCTTTTTGGTTAGCGCGGGCGCATCTTGAGGAGACTTTGCCAGCTCCGTAAATAAGTCCAATTCAACAGCCGAGAGCAAGGTCTTCGATCCCCAGAAAGCCAGACCCATCTGCATTATTTTTGCCGGGGTGACTTGAGCCGTGGCGGATGCTGTCATTTGCTTGTCTCCTCATTGAGCAACGAGCAGACAGACTAACATCTTGGCTTGCCTTACACGCCCGCGGATTTGGGGCAGACGGGCACGCAAAGCCAATTTTGGCAGCTTGTTAGATTTTCTCGACAAGAACTAACAAGATTTTCTGTTAGACCAAATCGAGAAAATCTAACAAGCTGCTTTGATCGCTAAAATGCCCCCCAGCCGGGATTTTCGGGTCAGA
>JADZFV010000661.1 GCA_020854255.1 Candidatus Melainabacteria bacterium
CTGCAATCCATTTGGCTCGAATTGAAGCGCTTGTACGGACCGCACTCTCCGGACAAGAGCGGCATGATTCAGCAGGCAATCACGGATTGGCTGAAACAATGGGATGGACCGGATCGCCAGAAGCTCTTGCAAGACTTGCTGGAAATCCGGCAAGACACGCGAAAACGGCAATACAAGAAAGACTGACACCGTATATGGTGCACTTCGGCTGCTTCTGGTTCGCGAGTTTAGGCTCTCATACCGAACTGCCAGGTCAGACGTGTGTGGCTGCTGGCAAGTACCAGCTCAGCTGAAACGCGCTATTCGTGTTTCAAATGGTGTTTCAAATAAATCCCGAACAGAACCAGTCCAACGACGACAATGGCGACGTCGAATTTGTGCCACAGGTCAACAAACATTTCCATGTTCTGGCCGAATTTGATGCCGACCCAGGTGAGGAAATAGCACCAGATCAAAGAGCCGATGAAGGTTGAGCCCACAAACATCCAGAAGTGGGCTTTGAGCACGCCGGCTGGAAATGAGATGAATGTCCGCACTACAGGCAGCATTCGGCAGATGAAGAAAGTAACGTCTCCGTACTTATTCACCCATTTGTCGGCAAGATCGAGGTCCTTTTCCTTGAGCAGGAACCATTTACCGTACTTTTTCAAAAATGGGCGACCGCCGTAGAGTCCGAGAAAGTAGGACGGGATAGAGCCGAGAACACAGCCGACAGCGCCTGCCAGTGCCGACAGGTGAATGTCCATTTTCCCTTCGTTTACGAGAATGCCGGCGGTTGGCATGATTGCTTCACTGGGCAATGGGATATTGGCCGATTCGATGGCCATCATGACGACGACGCCGAGGTAGCTCCAATTCGCTACTTGATCTCTTATCATCTGCAGGATTGGGTCGATAAATTGGTGAAGCACGGGACGTCCTCTGTCGCTGAATGTAATCACCCGATCTTACAAGGACGGCTGCGGGCAAACATTCCAACTGCCTAATGCTTCCGCTTTCTCAATTCTTGCGAGTTTGCCTCTGGTGTCCGAAGCAGGCCCTTTTGTTGTTTGTTGATGTTTGTTTGGCTATGCGTCGCGCGCCCTTGGCAACGATGCGGCGTCGTTGTAACTCCTCATTGCGCGCAAAGAGTGAAACCCATAAATTAGGTTTAGAATTCTCTTACCGACTCAATTGTGAAGCCCGTCGGCTGTGAAGATCTGGTCGCTTTCCGGAACGTCTGATGTCAACTTCCGATCTGAAGAATCGCATCGATACCCTCTATTTCACGGTCTCCACCGCCGGTCATGTTGATCATGGCAAAACCAGCCTCTTACGCGGGTTGACCGGAATCGATCCGGACAGACTGAAAGAAGAGAAAGCCAGGCAGATGACGACTGACCTTGGCTTTGCCCATCTCCGGCTGCCGGCTCAAACTGTGAAGCAGAGCCGTCCTAAGGTCGACACAGACATTGTCGTCAGCTTTGTCGATGTGCCCGGGCACGGGAAGTTTCTCAAGAACATGCTTGCCGGAGTGGGCGGACTTGACATGGCACTGCTAGTGGTGGCGGCAGACGAAGGTCCGATGCCGCAGACGGAACAGCATGCGAAGATTTTGAGCGCGCTGGGCATCAGCCGGGTGCTTCTTGTCGTTACCAAATGCGATATGGCCAGTCCGGCTCAGCTCAGTGACGCTGTTGCTCGATCGAAGGAATTATTGCAGCAAGTGGAACTTACGCTTGTCGATGTCGCCGAAGTTTCCAACGTTACTAAATCCGGTTTCCCCGATCTGATCGAAAAGCTTATAAATGCGCTTGTAGACGCGGGAGAAAGAGAAAGCGCTCGCCTCAATGCTGCGCCGTTTCTTCCCATAGATCGAGTTTTCTCAATTGTCGGCTATGGCGTTGTGGTGACAGGCACTCTGGTAAAAGGTGCCATCTCGCAAGGCGATAATCTTTTGATTGAACCGGGAAACATCAAGGCCCGAGTGCGTGGATTGGAAACTTTCAACACATCGGTCGCCAGTGCGACTGCCGGTCAGAGATTGGCTATCAACTTTTCATTGAAGGAAGGTAAGGCTCTGGCGCGCGGGCAAGTGGTTGTCGGTGAGCAATGTTCTCCTACAAGCACCTTGATCGTAGAAATCGGACAGCCTGGTGTAAAACTTGAGGAGAACTTTCGAGAGCATGTGCTCGGACAACCGGCCAGAATTTATCACGGAACGGCCGAGTGCCAGGGGGCAGTGCGATGGATGGAAGACCTGCCTGCAGAGCCGACCGGCAAGCGTTCATTTATTGCCCAGATAACACTCTTTGATCCATTGATTGCCGAGCCGGGCGATCGATTTGTTTTGCGATATGGTGATGAAGGGTTGGCCGGCGGAAAGATTTTGATAACCGCCAGACCGCGCTGGATTACCCGTGAGCGTTTGGTAAGTTTGGCAAAACTTCTGGCTGCCAATTCCAAAAAAGAGGCTGCTCTGGAATTCCTCAAAGCCAATCCGCAGGGGCTTTTAGCTGATGCCGCCTTCGGGTGCTTATTGCCCCCGTTATTGCTTCCTGTAATTATTTCCGAGTTAATCGATTCGCAAAAACTGGCACGTCTTTCCAGTTTTGTTTTGTCTCCCGAAACGCGCAAGAATCTTTTCGATCGACTTGTTGCGGAAGTCGAGAACGCGGCGAAAACTGGCAGTGAATCGCCCACTGATGTAAGGAACTCTCAAGAGGCGCTACGCAACAAAGTTTTGGCTGGACTCGATCGGACAGCCTTTCAAGAAATCGTTAGAGAAGCGATTGAGAAAAAGCTCGTCACTCGCCAGTCGGAGAAATTACTGCCGGCAAAAGAAGAACTTTTGCAAGCGCCCGACGAAGTGAAAGACTTGGCAGACAAAGTTTTACCAATTCTGAAAGAGCATATATGCCTGGAGCTGGAAGAGCTGGCAAAGCAGACAGGCACTGATAAAAGAAAGGTACAGGTGGCATTGCAGCACTTGTCCAAAGAAGGAAAGGCCAGTGTAGTCGCGCATGATTTTGCCTGTACCACCGAAAGCATCGATGCAGCACACAAACAATTGTCGAAGATTTTTCGCGCGAAAAAGGACATTGCTCCCGGCGATTTTCGCGAGGCGGTTGGCACGTCTCGCAAGTATGCGATGGCGCTTTTGTCCTATTTCGACGACCGGGCCATCACTCGACGCGTTCAAAATGGCCGGGTCTTGCTTAAGTATCCAAAAGACGAAGAAGTGTAGAGTCGACGCCATGCGTCAATGTTGCTCACTTAAAAAAACTGGGAGCGCCGCCGGCCTGGCGGCAGTGGCATGATTTTGCCAGCGATCGAAGCCGGCAAGCTGCCGACGCTCCTGGGAGCCGCATGGTTAGCCGTTTTCGCATGGTTTACTTGATCGCTAAAGTGATCGGTGTTGAGTCGACCCTACTTGATCACGGTATTTAAAACGGCGCGGTC
>JADZFV010000662.1 GCA_020854255.1 Candidatus Melainabacteria bacterium
CCGAGAAAGAGTCGCGCAGCCCACTACTTGCGCTTGATCAGACGGTACACCGCTGACGCTCCGAATCCGAGGGCGACCAGGGCCGCAAGCACGAGTGCCGCGCCTATGCCGTCGAACAGGAATGCGCTGACAAAGGCAGCCAGGTTGTGATACTCGGGAGTAACAAATCCGAGCCACGGTACAAATACGTTGTACGAGAAGGCGAATGCCAATCCCCAGCCGGCGAACATTACGCCGAAGCCGGAGAGAATCAGCATGAACCAAATCAAAAGCACGTTTCCGAACTTCATGGTTAGTCTCCATGTATTTGCAGTGGCGAGTGCTTAAACTCGTCACGCGAGATTTGTATAGGCGCCGCAGAGAATGCGTCGCCATGGGTGGCGTCAGGGGCGATGTTTTTCAGCATTGCCCCCGCGCCGGACAACTACTCGATGGTAAAGACGTCGCGTGCCTTGGGCACGGTGACGCTCCAGCGCAGACGCTTTTCAATCGTCTCCTTGAGAGCGGCAAGAGCCTCGTCGTCGCCATGAACGAGGAATACCTGCTTGGGCTTGCGCTCAAACTTGCTCATCCAGCCGAGAATGTCGTTGACGTCTCCGTGTGCGGAATAGTCAGACATGAACTCGATTGCGGCATACACCTTGACCGGCTCGCCGTAGATGCGCACAGTGCGCACGTTCTGCGTGGCCGATTCGATGGTGGTGCCGTTGATGTTGCGGCGGGCATCCCTGCCGATCAGCTGGTTGCCCAGGGTGCCTGTGCCCTGATAGCCGACAAACACGACAGTGTTCTGCCGCCCGGGCAGGCGCGCCTTCAGGTGGTTGACGATGCGACCGCCTGCGGCCATGCCGGAAGAACCGATGATTATCACCGGCTCACTCTGCGGCTCATCGAGAGCCTGCGAGGCTGCACGATCCATCGTCTCGATCTGCCTGGCGGTGCGGAACGGATCGACACCATCAGCGAAGAGCGCCTGTGTCTCGGCATCCAGAAGGTGCTTGTGCTTGCGGTGCACCTCGGTGGAGCGGATCATCATCGGGCTGTCGACGAAGACCTTGATGCGCGGAATCATGCCCAGGTCCTGCATCTGACGGATATCTGCAAGCAGAACCTGACCACGACCGACCGCAAAAGCGGGAATCAGGATGACGCCATAGCCGTGCTTGGCGCTCGGCGTGTTGGCCCGCTCGTAAGCGCGATTGATAATCTCGGCAAGCAACTCCAGGCGGTCGCGCCTGGCGTGAACCCGATTGCCATATGTCGACTCGGACATGACATAATCGGCACTTTTCACGGCGGCTACGGACTGCAGGAGCGGCATCTCGGTGCGACCGATGTTGCCTGTGAAACAGAATGTGCGCTTCTTTGAGCCTGCGCCGAGTTCCAGCAAGACGACAGCAGCGCCGAGGATGTGACCGGCTTCGGTGAATTTTACAGCGATTTCAGGCGCCAGCCCGTAACGCGTGTTGAGCTTCATACCGCGCTTGATGAAGGTCAAGCTGTGCTTGGCGTCATCCTGGGTGTAGAGAGGCTCGCTGCAAATGGCGGCACGACTGCGGCTCTTGCGCTTGGGCTTCTCGCTGACGGCGTGTTTGTCACCGCCAGTGATGGCGAGGGCGAGCTTCGCGTTCTTCTGGCGTTCGGCACGAGCGCAGTTCTTGCGCGCCGCCTCTTCCTGAAGATAGCCTGAGTCAGGCAGCATGATATCCAGCAAGTCAGCGGTCGCCTCAGTCATGTAGACCGGTCCTGCGAAGCCCAGCTTGGTGAGACGGGGCAAATAGCCGGAATGGTCGATGTGGGCGTGGCTGACCACGATGAAATCGATATCAGCCGGCGTGATGCCGGAGGGCAGGCGGTTCATAAAGTCCGCCTTATCATTCTCCACGGTCAAACCGACATCAAGAAGAAACCGGGTAGTGCGCTCGCGAGTGGTGTGCTCGAAAAGCATCATGGAGCCGGTGACTTGCCCTGCCGAGCCGAGGATATGCAGCTTTGTAAACGCCTGGCCTGTCTTGGCCAAGCGCTTCAGTTCGCGTTTGTTCATTTAGTACTCCGCCTTTTCTCATGAGAGTCAGCCAGTGCTGCTTCTCTACTAGAAAAGAATGTTTTCGCTTCAACTTCCCGGCGTTAAGACAAGTCTTCCTGTGATGTCGCTTATGGGCTCTACATCAGGGTTAAGACTCAATTGACGGGGGGAGAGGTGAAGAAGTGGGAGAGCGAAAAAAGAGAGATGCACAGAAACAAGAAGCAACAACCTAAACGAGATCTAGAGCCAAGTTCAACTGCCAGAAGATATTGTCAACCTCACAAGAGACAATGACAACCTTGAGCAGATTATTGACAGCACCGCGAAACACCCTGGCAACCGTGACTGCAGGCACATTTCCGGCAGCAAACGGACTTTTGTTGTCAGTATGAATCAGCCGCGCCATGCCTCAAGATCATCAAATCTCGCCGAAATCCAGTTGCCAAGCACTTTTGCGCTATTGAAAACATATCTCTGTCTGCTTTTCGGCGAACTTCACAAACTGCTCATACGCGCTAGCACTCGAAATATTCTTGTAATCATTGCCCTTGATCTCTTAGTTTTTAAGCCTTGCTTTTCTTCTCTGTCTAAAACAGGTCACCCACCAACCTCCGCACTTTCCATTCTTTTCGAATGCCCCCCCACCAGCACTCCAGTGCCGGGATGAAAGTCGCTTGCGTTCGTGAGTTACCAGCAGATGAGCAAAGCCTTCCATTCGTCACGGTTATGCCGGTGCCGCTAGCCATTAGCACACCGTCACACCCGCGCCTTTTCTCAACCATAGTCGAAATAAAGCTGCGTTCTGAGTCAATCGGAGCGCGCGGTAAAACGAGGACTAACATGATTCCTCTCAAAGACAACCTGAAGTGCTTGCTCTTTCCATGGGCAACCTTTACGTTTATCGCTCTCAACTGTATCGCCTATGTCCTGGAACTCTCCGCCCTTTCGAACGGCTCAGCGCAGCATTTCATTCAGACGTACCTGATGGTTCCCGGTACGTTCATGAATGCGTTCACGAGCGGAGATCCTGCGGCAATTGCGGCAGCGGTTGGGACGATGTTCTCCTCGATGTTCTTGCATGATCCGTCAGGTCCTATGCACCTGCTGGGCAACATGCTCTATCTCTTCGTCTTCGGTCGTGCTCTCGAAGCGCGTCTGGGACACGGGAAGTTCATCGGGTTCTATCTGATCAGTGGCGTTTTCGCCGCTCTGGCGCATGTCTGGTCCGACCCGGCCAGCATGGTTCCGACGCTTGGTGCCTCTGGCGCCATCGCCGGCGTGTTGGGTGGCTATCTCCTGCTCTGGCCGAAAGCCGAAATTACCGGACTCGTCCCCGTGCCCGCGAAGATTCGCGCGTACTGGTACATCCTGTTCTGGATCGGCATGCAGTTCTCGAGCGTTCTTACCGGTGCCTCAGACGGCGTCGCGTACTGGGCGCACATCGGTGGTTTCATCGCCGGCATGGCCATTGGCCTTGGCGTGCGCTTGATTCAGCCTGTGTCCGAAGTGTGCTACGTTCCCTCCGACTGTCCCCCGGTCGAGAAACCGCACAATGACGACGACGACGACGCGG
>JADZFV010000663.1 GCA_020854255.1 Candidatus Melainabacteria bacterium
AGAGAGTCAGGCGAACGCAGCAAAGCACTTCACATGGCAAAGGAAGCCAAGAAAAGGCTGCGCACGATCAAGCCTGCTGAATTGATGGGGTATGAAATGAACCATGCAGAAATGAGCAGCCTGTGCAATGAGTTGCTTTAATTTCCTTTGCGGCGTTCCAGCTGGTTTAGATTGCCGCTCAACCAGTGACGTTTGAGATCGTAATAGTTATCGATCTTTCCATCATTGTTTTTGTCCATTCCGGCTCGATAAACATCGCCGGTCCACCATCCACGATTGAATGACAGTTGTTGTTCGGCTTTATTGTCGTTGTTTGTGTCGATTGAAAGTCCATGTACTTTTGTCGAAAACCAGGCGTAATCGGGTGCGAACCTAGCGTCAGTTGCACCGTCTGCCTTGAGATCGAGCTTTGCATGATTGACGACGCCCAATGTTCTGTCAAATTGAATCGAGTATTCTTTGCTGCCACCTTTTCCTGTGACATCGATCCTGTCGATGTAGCCAAACATTGAATAACTGATCGTTGCGGTGGCATCTGCCTTCCCATCTTTATCTCTGTCGATGTCTACTGCTTGCGGCTTGCCGGAGAACAACCTGCAATCAGTCACCGATATCGACGGCGCACTAAATGCATTATCTCGTGCCTCGTCGAGTAGCGACTCTGCTGCAATCAACGATCCGGCCACATAAGGCTCAGCTTCATTTCTGTTGTACTTTGACATGATTCACTCCGCCTGTCGCCTCAATCAGGAAAGCACATATCCTGAACCTGATTCGATGTCTGAGTCGAAGTTACCCTCGAGATGTTTCAACGCTGTTTCACGGCAGTGCGGAAACCACGTACAAAGGCGGAAGTACGGAGCTAAGAGCGATGCCTCTCACTTTAGCTAACGAGTAAACCATGCAGAGACAAATATTTATGCGGTTCCAGGTTTCCCCGTTTTTTATCTGAAGGGCATTGGCTCTAGCAGGCAATCATGATGCCGGCTTCTGCCTGATCCTTATGCTTCCGTTTTCGCGAACAACCACCAGGTTTTGATCTCTGGACTTCAGATAGTCCCGAACGGTTCCGCCCTCGGTGTCGTATTCTGGATTGAGTGAAGCGGTCAGTTGCTGTTTTGCTTCATCAGCGTAGAAATTCATCTCTCCTAAATGCTTGGGAAATCCTTCCAGCAACAGGGTTGTCAGCCTCATTTTCGCGGCTTCGATCTCAGGCAATGTCAAACCGTCATTGAGCAGCCGCTGTCTTCCCTTCTCGGACGAAAATACTTTCAGAATTGCCTGTGCCTCTGTTTCCAGTTGTGGCGATAATTCGCCTAGCCGTTTGCCTTCCAGCGCTTTGGCCACTTCAAGGCTGAGTCCGAATTGCGATCCAAAACCCCAGCTCAGTTTTTCCAGCAATGTGAAATCATTTTTGTTGTCGATTGCGGTGAGGCGAAGTTTGCTCGAGGGTGCAAGCTCAACACCGTTTACTCCCTCGCGAATCGTTTGTTGAGAAAATTCGACCAGATCGACGTTTCCTTTCATCATATTGTCGAATGCTGCTCTTGCCACCAGTTCGCGCACCTGCGGGTTGTTGTTGATCAGTTTGGTGACGCTTCCTGCTGCAGGTTCGGCTGACCTTTCCAAACCTTCAGCCTGATTCGCCCATTCGCGCAACTGGCTGCCCAGTTGCTTGCCGCCATTCTCTTGAATCATGGCGGTGCCGGTGATGGTTCCTTCGGTCTCATAGCCCTTGCCTATCTTGGGCAAAGTCACTTGATCCCGCAGCACCAAGGGAAGCGATGGAGTGTCAACTCCGGTGAGGGACTTGATTGTCTGATTTACGTTGTGGGAAACTTCCGCCCTTCTCACGCGCATAAGCGAGTTGGTCTCTTCGGTAAATGGTCTTATAACGACGTCGGAAGTGCTGCCATCGGGATTCTTCACTTTTGCGAAATACAGCTCCTTGCTGCGCTCCATGTCGCCGACAGGTTTCTCCTGACCTTCTTTTGCACCGCTGAGTCGTTGTGCCCGCTGCATGGGGGTTTCAATGCCCACAATTTCTCCGGTCAAGAATGATTGTCTGGTTTCAGGTTTTGCAACGGCCTGCCTTTGTTCCGGTTGTGTTTGAGAAACCCGCTTGTCTTTGGAAGAACCGTTCAGGTCGGCTTCTTGGGCCGTTTTGCTGGCTGGCCGGTTGAACATTCCCAACTTGTGAGCACCGCCGAAGGCAAAGCCTACAAAGCCCATCTGGTAGATGCTCTGCCCAGCTTCTGCCGCTGTCGGCAACAAGTTGCCAGCTCTCAAAGCGTGGGCTTCGGCTGATACCAGTCCTGCCGGTATTGCCGCAAGCACACTTGCGGAGATTGGATCGCTGAAAATTGTCCTGGCAAATCTTGATTTGATCGCTTCTGAGGCGCCCAGCCGCGAGAGTCCTACGCTGGAAGCGTAAAGAGTGGACATGGTCGCGCCGCCGGTTAGACCATTGAGGAATCGATCTTGGACGAAACTCAGCCCATTTTTACTGTTGTCGCTGGGTCGGATTGCCGAATCATAGATAAAACCTGTCGCAAAGGCCAGGCTGGCTTGTTTGCCGGTTGCCATGCCGAACGCCATTCCCCCCATCTGGGCTGGGTTGGGGCGCATTACCACTGCTTCTTCGCCGAACAGTTTTGTGGCACTCCGGCCCACGCTCTTATGCAGCAACACGTAAGGCAGCATCATTCCTACCGCACTGCCGAGCAGCTGGGCATGCTGCCTCATCGAGCCCTGAGCGTGCTCGGGCTCGGCAATCCAGACTTTAGCCAGACCGGCTTGGGCTGAATCCAAAGTATTTGTGCCGCCCGACTTATCGATAATCTGCGATACACCAAGTATGGGCTCGCCTATGCCTGTATAGACAGCAGATTGCATTAAATCGCGCGCAGACTGCCACAAATCGCTCGACAGGTAGGCGTCTTTTACTTGTATTGAAGTATCAGGTGCGGACTGCCTGTCCGACCCGGTTATCTCAGCCATGAAGTTTTTTCGCGTGCAAGGGGAGCTTGACCAGATTATCTATGTTGCCAATCGTCTTCAATGGGGATCATCCCAGCCAAAAGTTACAGAGTCCGTAAACGGCTGAGATTGCATAGAATGAATCCATCGGTGCGGGGGTAGAATCGGGTGGGGAATAAAGGTATTTTAGAATCTAAAGTCCAGCCCCTTTGCCTTTCAAGGGAGACGGTGAGTGAACCTAGAGCGATTGATGGGTGTTCTAATCTCCTGCTTGATGGTCTTTTCGGGATTATGGGCAACGACCGTGTCCGCCGAAGATGCCCCGCAGGCACAGACTGCAATGATCGTCTTGATCTTCGATACTCACTGTAAGACCGCTTGCGAGCTGGTCAGACCGATTATGAAAGAGATAAAGGGCGAGATGAAAGACTGTTTCACCTTTGTCGAACTGGATAGTTCTGGTGAAAAACTGTCCGAGTCCCAAAAGGCAGCAAAGGAGTTGGGGATTCATGGATTCCTGGCGGACTATGCACAGTTTGTACCGATCGTAGGTGTCTTCTCCGCCAAGAAAAAGTGCATCAAAGTGATTCAGGGACCTAAAGGAAAAGAAGTCTATATGGCTGCCCTTCAAAAGGCGCTTCAATGCAAGTAGAAAGTGAGCGTAAGAAATTAGCGGTCAGATTCAAACGGATATCCGGCATCGCCGGGGGTATCGTTGCGATTCTTTCGCTTGCAGTTGTAATCGGCTGGTACTTCGACATCGAACTGTTCAAGCATCCGTTCGGCACCAGCGTTGCCTTTGGAGTTGCTTTTGCTTATTTGCTCTTTGGCGCTGTAATTGCGCTCGATGCGTTTGTCCCTGAGACAAAAGCGTTGCGCATTGCCAAATTGGTTGTTGTTTTTCTGCTGACTGTGGTGGCGGCTGCCAAGTGTGCCGAAGGTTTAGTCGGCACCGACTGGGAGGCTCTCAACATCAACCTGTCGTTCAATTCCGAGCGCCTGGTGCCACTTTTGTATCCCGGTATCATGACTCCTGACACTGCCATTGTCCAAGCAATCCTGGGCTGCTCTTATTTGATGATGGACCTCTGGAAGAATGCCAGAGTGCAGATCTGGCAGTGGCTGGGTATGACGGTTGTGGTTATATGTCTTGTCCCGGTGTTCGGCTTTCTCCTCGGTGACATGAATTTATGCTCGCTCTGGGGCTGCGTCCGAATGCCGGTTGCGTTTGCAATTACTTCAATCGGGCTGGCATTTGCGATTCTTGCACAACGTCCGGATCGCGGCTTTGCCAGCGCTTTGATCGAGCCCGATTTGCTGGGCACGGCGCTTCGGCAATCTCTTATCGCCGCCCTGATTCTTCTGCCTTTGTTTGCCGAAGCCAAGTCTGTCCTGGTTCATTTAGGCATCTTTGACGAAGGTCTGGCCAAATCGGGATTGGGCATTGCTTTCATGTTTATCTTCCTGGGCACTGTGTTGTCGCAATTTGTCTTTGCCTACAAGAGCGAGCAGAAGATGCGACGCTCTACAGAGCAGAGGCTGCAAGACCTTTCTCAGAAGTTTTCACAGGCCCAGGTTGACAGCACATTTGGTTTTTCAGGCAAGTCCTGGCGGACCGCCAAATGTATTTCCTGCAACAAAGAATTCGAAGCGCACACGAAAGTCTGCCCGCAAGACGGCACGCACTTGCAAATCCACGATGCTCTGATCGGGCAGGTTCTGGAAGGACGCTACAAGGTGCTCGAATTTCTCGGGCGTGGCGGAATGAGCATCGTTTACAAAGTCGAGCACCTACTTCTCAGCAAGATTCTCGCCATCAAGTTTTTGCAGGCGCAATATGTGTCGAAAGGCGACAGCGTGCTTAGATTTCAGCGAGAAGGCAAAGCAATGGCCAGGCTCCAGCATCCCAGTCTTTGTTCTGTCACCGAATGTAGTGTCATCGAAGGAGTACCTTTCTTAGTCATGGAGTTTTTGCAAGGACAGTCGCTCGACCAGATTTTGCAGGAAGAGAAAAGATTGTCCGCAAGAAGAACCGTTGAGATTATGCTGCAAGTTGCAGACGGGCTGACGCATGCTCACCAGGAAAATATAGTTCACAGGGACATCAAGCCGAGCAACATTATGATGACGCCTCTGGATTCAGGTGAGGAAGTGGCCAAGGTTGTGGATTTTGGTCTGGCGCGAATTATGGACGGAGACGACCAAAAACTCTCTCAAACTGGGGAGGCATTCGGAAGCCCGCTCTACATGAGCCCCGAGCAATGCCTTGGTAGTTCCATCGATGCGCGCACGGATATATACGGATTGGGTTGCGTCATATATGAGTGTATTTCCGGCAACGTTCCTTTTCGGGGGGGCTCTTTCATGGAGACGTTCAATTTGCACATTGGAGGCGAGCTTAAGCCATTTGCTAAGGGTCTGGATGTTCCTCCTGCGTTGTCGGAGCTGGTCAGGCAGATGCTCGCCAAGGAGGCCATCGACCGCCCGGCTTCAATGGCGGACGTTCGCCAGTCGCTCAACTCCGTCCTGGAAAGCATGAACGTACCGTCGGCTTAAAACGTGCGTATATAGCGCATGGAAAGGGCCACCGGCGCAACCAGTCCCATTTGCCTGCGGAAATTGACCGGTGCAGGCGTCGGGATGCCGTTTACAGGTGGTCCCGGCAGACCAGGCAAGAGTGATTGACTGGGGTTGATATGCCGGTTGAAAACGATAGGAACATCAATAAGCAAAATGTCTCGGCCTTTAGCCCATACCAAACCGGGTCCCACCGACATCGCGTAGCCGGACTGGCGAAATCCGCTGTTGCCGCCGATTAAGTCGCGTGCGGCCAGACCTTCCAAATTATACGTGCATCGAAATCTGAGACCTTTAAGCTTTGGTTTGTCCCACACGCCGGGCGGTCTCCAATTGATTCCAGCTTGCAGATTGTAGGTATCCGCTACCGAATTGGTCAGGTCGTCGGCGAAATTCGGCGTCAAGGGAACTCCCAGGCTTGCCACCATAGACGGTGTGCCGTTCTGGTTTCTAGGATTGATCAGATAATTGCCGGAAGTGAAGACGGAAAAATTGGTGAGGAAACGCGGCTGCAGAAAAGACTTGTAAGCCTGATAACCGACAAGCACGCCTAGCCCGCCGTCGCCTGGCATGACTGCGGGTGGATAAACCGGCCGATTTTTGAAATTGAGACCTGTTTCGTCTGGCAATAGTCCCTTGTAATTCCAATTGCCGGTTGGAAATTTCAACCCTACTCCCAGGGCAACATTTTCAAATGGATGCTTTTTGCTGTCGAGCAGCCAGGTCGTAGAAAATATACTCAAGTCGCCGACGCCACGCACTGGAGAGCTCTTATTGGTGCCCTGATTGGGTCCTTTGGGCGGATAGAGCATGGAAAAATCGTTGAAAACAATCGGCAAAGACGCCTGGATGCTGGTGCGGCGATTGATTGCATAGCCGCCTGTCACATCCATGACGCTCAATTTCTCATGCGGATTCCACAGCCTTGTAAAGTCCTTGTTTACCTTCGAGTCGTAGTAAGACTTGTTCGCTTCTGCAACGCGCCAGCCCACTGAAAGTTGAAACTTACCACCGTGAGTGCCAATCCCGGGCACTATACTTCGTGATGCCGCTCAACCCTGGGCGATGGCAAAAGGAGCCGCTGCCATCTGGATGAGTAAAGCCAGGGCCGAAAGCCGCAGCAGGTTTTCTGCATGACAACCGTTAAGGTGCGGCAACCACCGCCAATTGGTTACATTTGCACTGGTACGGTTTTTGGAAAACACGCTGTTAGAAACTAGTGAGTAAGGTCGGTGGCAGTATATTGCCTCTTCAAAACTCTAACACGCCTGCCCTTAAGAGTCAGTTTTTGACATACCGAGCGGATGTTGGCAGCGATTTACTTGCAATGACCGAGCAGTTGCAAAACTTAGCGCTCGCGTTTGAGGATGATGCTCTTGCCGCGCTCTTTGGCGGTGGAGAGAACTTCGCGCGTGGCGGCGAAC
>JADZFV010000664.1 GCA_020854255.1 Candidatus Melainabacteria bacterium
CTAGATCTATTTCTCTTTTCCTGACTCGGAATCAAACCCTTTCAGCCTATATAACTGCTTGTCCCATACACTTCCACGCCCGTTTCTTCAGCGTCTCATTAACGCTTCTGACACGCTCGGTGTGCAACTGTTGTGCGGCAAAGAGGTATCAGACGGCTCGCTTGTCGGTTTCCCAAAACGACCGAATCAGTTGTCTGAGCCAATAACTACGGACACCGCCATGAAAACCATGACCGAAATTGGAGTTATGGGCGGCACCTTCAACCCGATGCACATTCGAGAGTTGGCGGTTGCTCAATTTGCCCAAGAACAACATGGTCTCGAAAAGGTGATTTTCGTTCCTAACGGCACGCCTCCGCACAAGAAAACCGACGTTCTCGACCGCGAAAGCAGGTTTGAGATGGTCGAAGCGGGCGTCAAGGACAATCCCTTTTTCGAGGCTTCTCGCATCGAAATCGACCGCCCCGGCATCACCTGGACGATCGACACCCTCAAGCAGTTGAAAAAGAAGCTGGGAAAAACAGTCCGGCTCAACTTCATCTGCGGCGAAGACGTCATCGACAATCTGCTTCGCTACGACCGCCGCGCTGAGTTTCTCGCACTGGTGAGGCTGCTCATCTCTCCACGCTCAAGTGAAGACGCTCAGAAAG
Organism: Candidatus Melainabacteria bacterium; assembly: GCA_020854255.1. Classification (GTDB taxonomy): domain Bacteria; phylum Cyanobacteriota; class Vampirovibrionia; order Obscuribacterales; family Obscuribacteraceae; genus QKMZ01. The sequence continues at coordinate 651 of JADZFV010000664.1, forward strand.
CGCTTGTCACCTGGCGGGAGACTCTGCCGGAAGCACAAATTGAGCTGATTGATTGCCCGCCCAGCGGCATCAGCAGCACGATTGTGCGCAAGTGGATCCGCGCCGGCAAGTCAATTCGCTATGTCGTGCCCGCTGCGGTGGTGGAAATCATCGAGCGCAAAGGTCACTACAAAGAGGTGATTTCGGCTGAAAAGTCGGAAGCGATCTCGGCTGCCGGCATTGCCGTCGTGATTACATCCTTCAAGTTGGGTCCTCGCAAGCGGACCGCAACGGAAAGAAAGAACAGCACACACGGCAAGAACGACAGCGCGGCGTGACCCGGACGCCAGATACACATAAACATCGGTTGACCCGCCTCTGAATCGGCTCTAAAAGCCTGTTCACCGTGGGTCAACTTTTTTGGCCCACTTATACTACTCTATATACTAGAACACAGTTACAGAACAAAAGCGCAGAAGACCAGCCCGACTACGCCATCACATATGGTGGCACCTTGCAGACGGTTTTAGCATAACCAACTCTCAAGTCAAAAACAGTTTCAGTAATCTTCAGCAGCTATTTCATCCACCAGTTTCTTGATTCCGGCAATCGACGTTTCGCCGTCTTCAATTGCCTCCACCTCGCTCAAACACTTATAGGCTTCGTCGTAGTTTCCATCCAGGGCCTCAGCCCTGGACATGTGCAGCCAGGCATTGACGTAGTGCGGATTTATCTCTATCGCTTTGCGCAAAATCTTCTTTGCTTTCGCCACATCTCCAAGCTGAATGAACAAACAGCCGAGGTTGCCGTAAGGCCATTCAAAATCAGGATACTCGGCAATCAGCGCTTCAAATGTTTCTTGGGCGCCGGCTTCATCGCCGCTGCAAAACTGATTGAATCCATGAATGTTGGTTTGTTCGGCAACCAGAGGGACGGGATGGCGTGGTATTTTTGTGCGCAAATATGAGGCAGCCGATTGGCCTGATTCTCCGTCGGCATCGAGTTCTATGGCAAATGCCAGCGCATCTCGGGCTTGCTCGGTCCATCCTATTTCTTTGTACTTGAGCCCCAGTTCGTAATACTCAGCAGCGCTCAAACCTTCAGGTACGTCCAGAGGAGGCGGATCGGAATTCTTCAATTCAGTCATCGAATCCAGAAGTTTGTTCAAATACTGGTCAACTTCACCTTCAGGAACACCCAGGACAACCAGTTGCTTGCGTATTTCCGCTTCGGCGTCGCCGTCTTGTTCCGCGCCTGTCTCCGCCCTGAGAGCGCCGGCACCGTCTTCGTCATCGGTTGCCGCCTTGCGCCAAAGTTTGAGCAAATTGAGGCTGAATTTTAGACTTTCCGTCATTGCCCCATCGACTTCGGCTTCTTTGTTTTTCTCGGGATCTTCCGTCGAAGCCAGCGCGCGCCGCATCTCACTCGATCTGGTCAAGGCATCGACCGCCTGTTTCTGGCATCCCATCAGCATGTAGAGCGCGCCAAGCCGTTTATAGCCCTTCGACGTCAATCCTTCTGGTACTTCTTTAGGCGGCAGCGGCATATTTTTTACTCTGCAGAGATTCCAAACGGTCCAAAAAGACTTCCAACACATTAATACAAACACTTGGTAGCAAAACTGCAAACAATACCAGAAGGCTCTGAAAGGCGAAATATTAAGTGGCAGAATCCACACGCCCTGATCACATTTACCCAGATGCTGCCATCTATAAAGGCCGAATTAGCACTTCTCCAAAAGAAAAAAGAAAACATCCCCGTACCCAAAAGGGTAAAAAAACGGCACCGCCAACGGTGCCACAAATGATATTGAATATTGAAGAATTGGAGATTCTAAAAAATCGTCATTTCAAAGCCGTAGGCCAGGGCAGCGTTATATTCTTCCTCGCTAAAACCACTGCAGTCCTTCGCCAGTTCGTCAACAAAAACCCTCTCCCTATCCGGCAATTCGAAGGTTGCACCAGGAGGGTTTTCCGTCGTCCAATTAAATACAAGCTTGCAAGCCAGGTCGAAGAGTGCTTCTACGCGCGAGTAGGCCGACACGTATTGAGGATCGGAATAGCCCGGAATCCTCTCTTTCAGCTTCGGCAAGAGATTCTTGTCCAGACGGCTCTTTGCACTAAAGAGCTCAACGGCTCCTTGAAGGAGAAGTTTCTCGTCTGCTTCCGTTTTCTTCATTACAAGATCACTGCTCCGTCCAGGCAGAAAAACGAGGGCTCGGAACGCCTCATATCTGACATTCATTTTCCCCGAGAAGGAGACGATTTATCCCCTTGCCAGCTTGATTCAAACAAACTATCACAGACAAGCCGACTGCGCTGCCCCAAATTGCGGGAAACTCGAAGTAAAGAGCACCCAAAAACCATTTTTGTTTTTCAGTTGTTTGACTGCACACTTGAGTGAAAGTTTGTATGTACTGACTGGCAGACATTGCCTGTTCTCAGAAGCAGGCAAAGGCAAGTTCATATGTGGAAAAACAGTTGCGCCGCAAGTATTTGCTTTGCACACCCTTGCCTTTGTCATCAAAACAGAGTCCAACACTAACCATTTTGGACAATTTTCGATTTTTACTACTTCTTGTAAGAGTATCGCCAATTACAAAACAAGACAGGAGAGGAGGAGAAAGCTCTCCCCCCTCTCCCTCTCGCATTCTCCGTCAAAGCAGCAGCCGATGCGGATCACCGGCCGCTCTTCAACTCACTTCTCGGTCAACCAGCGACTGGAGCTCAGTTGATCTTCCAGCGGATGCCGTAGCCGACGGTGACCGACTGGCCGGCGGGAACATCGACGGTGAAGACACCGCTGGTCTCGCTGTCCTCGAAAAGCTCGTGGGTCTTGTCGAGCCACGTGAAACCGTGCGGCAGCGTCTCCTGGATCTGCACCTGGACATCGCGGTCCTTGAAGTTGTAGACCGTGATCTCGCGCTGCTCCTCACGAAAGCGCGGCTTCGGCTCCTTCCTGGCCTTCTTGCCGGCGCCTTCGGCGACTTCCCGACGGCGACGCGAATGCTCACCGGGAGTGCCGACACCGGGACCGCCCTGGACTACTGCCGGGCGCATGCCGAAGCTCGGCACGGGAGAAGCGCCGCCCTCGGCTTCGAAGCCGGGCTCCTCGAGACCGCCCTCGGGGGTGACCGGCGACTCGGGCTCCTTCTCTTCGGGGTCCTGATGGAAGGACACCAGGCGACGCGAGGCCTTGACGTCGGACGACGGGGTGGTCAGCTCGAGCTTGAACGCCTCACCCTTGGCGACGGCGCCGATGTGGAGCTGCGGGTCGGTCTTCTGGTACTTGCCGGTGGAATCCGGCTGGAACACCGAGACTTCACCGCCGGGCAACGCCGAACCGAGATTGCTTTCGGCGTCGTTGCGCAGGCGCAGGCGGACAAAAACCGGCAGCTTCTGGTCGTCTTCCTTGGTCGCGCGCAGCTGGTAGCCGTAAACGGCGGGGACGTAGAGCTCAGCCTTCACCGGCACGTCGCGGGCGACGACCAGGTAGGGGCGCTTCGTTTCGCCGTTCTTGATGGACAACTTGTCGGGCAGAATGTAGATCTTCTGCTCGCCGACCGAGCCGACCTCGGCACTGTCCGCGTAGTCGGCCTGTGCGCCGAAGGAAGCAGCCATCGGTGCGGCTGACTCGAGAGAGGCCATCCGGGCGCCGCCGCGCGGACTGCGACCACCACCACGCGATGTGTTGTTGGCGTCCAGAAGCTTCATCACGGCGTCGTCGTAGTTGGCGCCGGTGCTGTTGGTGAGCTTGACGCGGCAGCGCAGCTTGGTGACGAGCCCGGTCTTGTCGTCATAGAACACTGCGTAGCGCGGAGCCCAGGAAAGACCGCCAGTCTCGTACATGGAATTGAGCAGGTAGACGCCCGACTTGGACGTCGTTGGCTCGAGGGACAGCGCCGGAGTGGCACTCAGCCCGTCGGGAATCGATTCGAGCTCGAACTTCGGCGGCGTCGGCAGAATCTGGATGCCGTTGGCGTCCTCGATGACGAGCTGATTTCCGATAACGAAGCGCAGCGTGCCGGTGGTGCGAATCAGGCCCTGAGCGGTCTGCTCGAGAAGCGTGATTTTGGAGCCGACGGCCTTGGCGAGCAGGGCCTGAGACGAGAGATTGGCGGGCTGAAAGCTGTCGGGACCGAGCTTGAAAGTGCCGGGACCGGAAGCGTCGGAAATCTCGAAAGAGTCTTCGACGAAGTTGGCGGGCAGACCTTCCAGCTGGATGGTCACTTTGCCTTCAGGCAGCTCGACCGTGCGCGACTCGTGGACGACGGCATCGCCGGACTTGTAGATGGTGAGCTCGACGGAAGTGGGCTTCTCGGAGCGAACGACCTGTCCATCGTTCTTCGTAAGCGAAGTGCGTTTGCTCATGGGGTTTACTTCTCCTTGCTTGCTGGAGTGGACGTCTCCACTCTTGTGGGATGTTCGGTTTCAGCTTGCAGTTATGCAGGCTGGTTGTGACTTGCAAAAAGTGCAGGCCATTCGGCAACGCGAGGAAACCTGAAGCACCCGCCTCGTAACACCTCCGCCAACTAAAGCTCCAAACTGACATCGCACAACGCGTGCCACCACGAAGGTGGGTCCGATGTGTGTCGAGTTGAACTGCCAGTGGAAAGGTGTCGAGTGCTTTCAGGTAAAAATTGATGGAATTACGAGGTGGTTCAACCTAGCAATCGACACAGCTAAGTTGCCACGCCTCTCTTATCAACC
>JADZFV010000665.1 GCA_020854255.1 Candidatus Melainabacteria bacterium
CATCGCCGGTAGTGGCTCTTGCTCTGTAGAATCGCAGCGAAGAGAGATCTCCTTCGACTCTGTTGCACAGCTCGCGCGGCAGCATCAATACAATCGGTGTAGCTTTGAGGTGGTAAATGTCGGGCAGGAGTCGCAATGCGGTGTTTATTAGAGCTTTTGTCTGCTGCTGAGCATCCACCCCTGATTCGATTTTTATCACTCCGTGGGAATCTTCTTTGAAGTTTAGCTTTTCGTAGCGCCGCAACCCAAAGGGTTGCCCATTGTGATACCAGAGAGTTTCGTAGGCGCGTTTCTCTTTCCATGCACCGATCATTTCATTGCGCAGTTGCGATTTCACCGTCACGTGAACAGTCGGTGATAGAGGCGAGCCATTGAACTTGAGATAGTTTTTGATTTCCCGCGCGTTGAGGGTCAACAGCCAATCTGCGCTGTCTTCGTATTTTTCATTATTGAATGGCGTTGTCTCAGAGTTAGGCAAGGGCGCGCTTTGAGCTGCGCTGATAGGAAATGTGCCGGCCACGCTGAGTGTCAGCGCCGTGCTGGTTAGTTTATCTGTCAGTTTTCTCAATTGCTCACCTGCGCTGCAGCGATTGTAATACAATTGTAGATTATCCAGGTTTCTCCAATGAACGGAATTCGTTTCACTTGGTTGTTCTATCATCGCAATGCCATCAGGCGCCGCGGTAATATGCTGGCCATGGTTGCCTTGCTAGGAACTATTATCATAGTTGTTGTGCTGGTTGGGTTTCTTTGCCAGTTTTTATTCCTCAGTCATCAGAAAGAGAGAACCGATGCTGATGAATGTGCCCTGGTACTGGCGCACGTAATCAACGACAGAGATCGCGTCGGTCAGATGAATACAGCAGTGGAGCGTTCGCGCGAGCTTGTCTACGGGGCGCGGGAGGCTCACAATGAATTGGTTCGTGATGATAGTGATCCGGCACTGGAAGACTTTTCCAGGCTGCTGGTTGAAGAAGCAAGATCCGGTGCGCAGCTGGTGGAATCTAGTCGGCAAACGATGTGCGGTCAAGTTATTGAGGATCTAAAACAATCAGCAAAGGACTTCCGGAAAAAACTGAAAGCGAAAGCCGAATCGAATGTGGGGCTTATGAAGATATCTCCGGCGGCGCTTTCTGTAGTTGAGGTCGGTTTGCCGCGCAGCGTTTTTTCTAATGTCACCGCCACTGAAGCCTTTGACGCGTTGTTGCAGGCAGATAGGCAGAGCGGTTTTGTGTCCAAGGCGGGACTTGCTTATGCCGGCGATATCAATGCGAAACTGCCTTCTCCAGACAATGATCTTGATTTCAAACTCACCCCCCTCGCCGGTCCCATTGGTGACGGTGTATCGCCTCCGCGTCTAACCGCTATCAGCGTCTTTGATTCGCGAGGACGTTTCATTGGCGAAAAGAAGGGGAATGTCCTTACGTCGCAGCTTCCATCGGCTGTCCGAGTAAAGATGGAGGCGGCGGTCGGCACTTCCGGTTTGTGGTCACTCGCTAGTAGTTTGCAGGCTGTTGCCAGCGCGGCAGCAGGCGGAGCTATGCGCGCGCCCGATGAGCTTGAGCCTCGACGCTGACGCAGGGCGGTGCTTGACTTCATTTGCCAGAAGGAGGTAGTTTCTTGGCAGGAGCAATCTGAAATTACATTAACAGTGAAACTTTCTGAGATGGCGGCGTGTCGATAGTTGTGACAGGCTTAAAATGGATATGCATTGTATGTGTTGGATGACTGCTTGTGAAAACTCCAGATTGTCTGAATGACTGAATTCATGCATAATCTTGCCATCGGCAGAATAAAGATCAATTTTGCATTCTGTTCTTAAGGCATCTGCCAAGGCTACTACAAAGAGCGCGGCCCTGCTGAGGATTTTCCAAATTGATGACAACCAAGACTAGAGCTAGACCAAGCATGGAGCTCGGTGTCCGCTATTACGATAACTCGTCGAGTTCCGGCACCATCGCTGGTGGCGAAAAGGGTATGCTCCGCGAGCATGGTTATCGTGAGCGTGCAAAAACATACAAAGATGTGATGATGGGTTCTCACCCGGAATACACTGGTGTGCGCTTCATGAGAAAGGCGCCGCTTATGCTGGAAGTCAAAGTTTCCAGTCGATCGACGATCAAAAAACTGCGCAAGAAACAAACGCGGTATCACTTCTGGATGAATTTCTTCTCTGCGTTCAATTTTATGAACGCACTCAATGCAGTCTTGGCGCGCATGAATCCATTTGCTACATACCACGCGCAAGTACGCTGGAACCCGCGTTAATAGCCGGCTTCGTTGTAAACTGAATCTATGAAGTCGTTCAGTTCTCCTTAAACGTTCCAGAAGTCGCGATGGAAAAAGGCCCCGAAAGAAATGCGGGGCCTTTTCTCTTTCGTCTCTAAGCAAGTTTATTCGTGGTGTCGCATTGCCTGCGCTGTTTGTAGTCGCGCATTGCATGCGCGTTTCGAAGGCCTATAGAAGCCTGGTGTTGACGTCTCTGATGTCGAGTCTTACTTGTTGCAAGTCCCACGATTTGAGATCAATCTTGCGGCACACTTCATTCAACTGCCACACTGCGTCCGAGTCATTTCTGCGCTTAAGGTCTTCCTTGCGTCTCAAGAGATCGTCCGTATCTCTCATCAGATAATACTCACGTGTTTGCAGAGCACGTTTGCGGTTTTGCAGTTGGTCGATATATCCGGGATCAGCAACAATCGCTTGTGCGGGTTGGCTGTTGAGCGCAACCATCGCCGGCAGAACAATGAATGCAACCAGTGCAAGAGTCATTTGTTTTTTTGTGTTTGTGTTTCTGTTTTTCATAAACTACCTGCCTCCCTCCAGGTGACCCTAGAATATCCGGCGGATTGGACTTGTAGAAGAGCCACTTTTATGATTTGATACTAGTCCACTTGGAATGGTTCTAAGAGGACCGCAGCCTTGCAGTCCAAAGTTAAACGTAACTCTGTCAAGGGTTTTCGGACGGGAGCTAGCCGTCCGGCAGATATTTGAAAGTGAGCCATTCCTCACAAAGTGTGTTGCAAAGAGGGCGGTTTTGGACTTCCTTATACATGTAGATCAGACCTCAGGCGTTGCCTTGCATCGCCAGATTTATGACTCGATAAGGGGCGCCATTTTGTCCGGGCGCCTTCATTCCGGTGAAAAGCTGCCGTCCACGCGCGCTCTTTCCAAGACGCTGGGCATCGCCCGCGCGACTGTCACCATGAGTTTCGACAGTCTCTTGAGTGAAGGCTATATAGAAGCAAGTGTGGGTGCCGGAACATTCGTCTCGCGCGCACTGCCCGAGGAATTGATGCGCCCGGCTGTGCAATCTATCGATCCGGCTTCGCTTGAAGCTATTACGCCGAAGGTAAAGGCGCGCAGTCGGGGGAGAAAACGCAAAGATGGCGGCGAGCCAGGATCGTCAGGAGAAACATCGGGCGCTGGCGATCCTGATAAGGTGCAAGGGTACAGACTGTCCTGGTACGCGACGGCTCTTCGGTCTCGGCAGTGGTTGAACTTTTCTTCTGAAGAACCTGCGGTTCAACTGTCTTTTGGAAGACCGGCTATGACCGAGTTTCCCATGCGTGTTTGGAATCAATTGCTGCTCCATCATGCGCGCAAACGCAACCTGGGCATACTTGATTCGCCTGCCAATGCTGCTGGTTTTATGCCACTGCGAGAACAGCTGGCTGCCTATCTGTCGCGCGTTCGCGCTGTTGCGTGCCAGCCGGAGCAAGTAATTATCGTCAATGGATCGCAGCAAGGAATCGATCTGGTGGCGCGCGTACTTATCGATCGCGGCGATGATGTCTGCATTGAAGACCCTGGATACATCGGCGCTCAGAAAGCGTTCGAAGCACAGGGTGCAAATGTTTTGCCGATACCTGTCGATAAGCATGGTATTGTCGTCGAAGCGATGAAAGAGCGTGAGCGTGCTCAGCCTGGTTTCAGTCCCCAATTGATCTACGTAACACCGTCACACCAGTCACCAACGGGTGTTGTGCTATCTGTTCCACGCAGATTGGAACTGATTTCTTTCGCCAGGCGCGTGGGTGCCTACATCGTCGAAGATGATTACGACAGCGAGTATCGCTACAAAGGACGACCGATTCCAGCGCTAGCAGGGCTCGATCACGCAGGTACAGTTATCTATATTGGAACTTTATCCAAGGTTTTGTTTCCCTCACTCAGGCTTGGTTATTTGGTTGTTCCGCTCGACCTGGCAGAGGTTTTCACCCGAGCAAAATGGCTTGCTGACAGGCATTCACCATTGTTGGAACAGCAAGTGCTATGCGATTTCATTCGCCAGGGATATTTAGAGCGGCATGTTCGCAAAATGAGAAACCTTTACGAGCGCAAGAGAAAGCTAGTCATCGAGGCGCTCAATACACATTTCGGTGGTGCTGCGACAGTTCTTGGCGATGCTGCGGGAATCAATGTCGTGGTGCGCATCTCTTCCGTGTTCAACGACGATGAAATTGTGGAACGAGCAAAGGCTGCAGGAATCGGCATCTCCAGTACCGCGCACTGCTATTTAAGCGAACCTCCCCGCGGCGAATTTCAAATCAATTACGCGCATCTGAAAGAAGAAGCGATTGATGTGTGCATTGGACAATTGGCAGTGCTCACAAAATAGCAAAGAGAGGTTTAATAGTTTGTTGGAAACAATGTTCTCAGAACTCTAGTTTTGCCTCAAATCAGCTCTGCTTTCCGCAGAACCGCTTCGATTGTCGCCATAGGAAGAAATAGTCTGGAGGCATTGTCCTGAAAAGCAATGAACCCTTTCTTGACGTAGAAGCCTGTCGGATCGCCCCTTTCGCCTGCGAGCACATCAACAACAAGGGCCCAGGAAGCTACTGACTGCGCGGCTGTCCAGGTGGATAACATTGCGTGAAGCAGTAAATACTCTCCCAGTCTGAGCTTACATTTTTCTCTTTGCCAATCTTCACCCACAGTTAGCTTTCCTAGCAAAGTGGTGCCGACGATTTTGTAATTCAGCTTCTTGCTCAGCTGTTCAGGCAGATTTTCTGTAGGTATCTGAAGTGAAGCAAGCGAATAATAGCCAACGATTGTATTTGGCTTCTCCTTGAGTGTAAGCACGAATACACGCGATAGGTTCTTTTCCGTGTCGCCAATGGCACGATCCTGCAAGTAATTATCCAGTTTTTTTACACCTGAAATAAATGTCTTGCGGTCATGATCTCGCGTTATGGGCTCGATTGGTCTTAAATCAGCGAATTCCAATTACGTTCCCGTTTTTGCCTTGAAACGTTTTGCTGCCGCTAGAAGAGCCGCATTCGGTGCCGGTGGATTGATGAGAGCTGAAACAAAAGCTTCTCTGTCCCTCTGGCTAAGTTCCATTACTTCGTTCTCTTGGACGGTTCTATCCGCATCTGCCACTAAAGTGCTGACGACATAAGACGTAAGGTCAAGTCCCTTGAGATCGGCTGCATGTTGAATTCGCTGCTTCAACTTGGAATTGATTCGAGCGTAAATGCGATCGTCTGATCTTTCTTCTTTTTTCTTTGATTGCGCCATTACTGCTTTCCTCAATGACCATAAGAGAATTGTACGCCTCGTTGGCGTACAGCATCAAGGTTTGATCTCAGAGATCTCGAATAATTTCCGAGCAGGCGTATCGCTCTTTTACCCGCTCCAAACGGCAGCTGGAGTTTGTCATTTATAGGTATGGAAGCTGAAGGATGGATTTCCGCACCGATCGGACGCTATCTGGGACTCAGATTGCCCTTCTATCTGACCTGCGAGGATAGCGAGATCGAAGTGCGTCCGGTGCGCATTGTCGGTGGAAGTATATTGGCATGTCTTACCGACGCGGAGTACGCTCATGTTGCCAAACATGGCAAACTGTCGAACGATTTGAGTGATATTGAAGACATTCTTTGTACTTAAGTTTTCTGCGGCTGCAACAAAATTGCAAGCTATTGACCGTAAATTTTAGATACGGTTCATTTTTCTCCTGCATTTTCACGCCTAACTCCCCGCTTACCCTTGCCGCAAAGGAATCACAATCATGGGTTGAGGCACTATAAGACCCTGCGATGACAGGCGTTATCGTCCATCGGTGGTGGACAACTCAAACCGCAACGACAACCTTCTTCCCGGTCCGGGCGATCGTTTTCCGCAACCCGGCCGCAACGGTTATGACGATGGATTTCAAATCGTCGACAGCGGCCGCACGATTACACCCAAGGAAAATCAGTGGCAGAAGGGCAATGAAAAAGCGGACTATGATGCTTCTGTAAAACGAGTCACCAGCTGGGATGCCGACAATTTCCAGGGCGCCTACGATGCTGCCGCCAAGAAGGGCACAGGCGTGGTCTTTATAGTCGGCTCGCAAAATACTCGCGATACGCAAGAAACATTGAAGAATATGGAAGCGCTGAAGGCTAAAAACCCGGGCGCGGAGATTGTCTATCTCGACAAGGACAAAATCGCCACTGATCCCAGGTATCAAGGTTTGCGCGATTGGGTGCAGAAAAATACCAACAA
>JADZFV010000666.1 GCA_020854255.1 Candidatus Melainabacteria bacterium
ATACTGAGCTTGATCCGCACTCACCGAGATATGGACTTTTCAATGCTCATGTCGGTTGGTTGATGAAACGCGGCTATGAGAGTCACATTGATCCCAATGTTCACGCCAAGGATTTGATAAATGATCCTGTCTATCGCTTTTTGGAGCAAGGAGGCTCATGGCACCGAGCTCATTTGTTGGCGACTGCAATTTGCCTGGGTTTTCGCGTGGTTTTGCTGTTGTTTTTTGGATGGATACCGGCATTGGCCAGTTTGCTGGCCGGATTTGCGGTTTTTCAAGTACCTTTGATGTTAAACGTGCTCTGTCATATTCCCAGGCTGGGCTACAAAACTTTTGCCACCAAAGACGATAGCGTCAATATCTGGTGGGTGGCGGTTTTGGCGCTGGGAGAAGGCTGGCACAACAATCACCACGCCAGTCCGGGTTCTGCTAAGTCAGGACTGAAGCAATTTGAGATCGATCCCTCATGGTTGGTCATCGCTCTCATGAAAAAGTTGGGTCTGGTCACTCGCGTAAATGTGGTGGTTCCGGAAAGGCTAATTTAGAGATAAGCTTCTGGCTGCCATAACTCAGACGGACTTTTATGGTGAAATGTTGTAGCCGTAGTGGCAACAACCCTTCCTGAGATTGCGGTGAAATAGAAGATGGTCAATTCAATTGAAGTTGTTTCGCGTTATGCGAGAGTTTTGGATCGAGTCGCAGTTTGTGTGCTTGTATCTGTTGCGTCTTTTCTGGTTTGTTCATCAAGTGTCTCTGCTCAATCTGCAAATACTGCGCCTGTTAATTCGGAAAATGCAAAAACTGAAATTGCGCCGATCGCAGATAAATGGGCTGTCGTCGTCGGTGTTTCGAAATATTCGGACAAAAGGATATCGTTGCCGAATGCAGCTAAAGATGCGCAGACGTTTGCGACGTTTCTCACCACAAAAGGCAATTTTGCTGCCGACCATGTGAAAGTCTTGCTGGATGCAGACGCCACCAGAGACAGTATCTTAACTACAATTGGTAGGGACTGGTTGCCACGCGTGGCGGGTGCCGATGATCTAATTGTTGTTTATATACGCGCGGCCGGCTCACCTGCCCATCTCGATGTGGGGGGAATCAACTATGTGCTGCCTGCTGATGCGGAACGCGATAGGCTTTACTCAACCGGAATTGCGCTGCAAGACTTGCCTCGGATCCTTAGGGAGCGTACGCACGCTCGGCAACTGGTGGCAATTGCGGATGCCGACTATAGCGCTGGTCTCTTGAAGGAAACCCCTAGTATCTTTCGCCGTGGTAAGACGGCACCGCACAAGGACATACTCATTGTGGCTGCCTGCGGAAACGAGCAGCGGTCTCGCGACGATAAAACTGCAGGTGGCAGCATATTCACTAAGTGTTTGATCGAAGCGCTTCAATCGAATGGAGCAGAGACGAAGTTTTCTTCAGTGTTCCAACAACTGGCCAAGAATGTGCAGTCTGATGTACAGAAGAGCGGAGCGAAACAGACACCAGAAATAAAAGCTACTGGCGAAATTGTTTTGCTGGCAAAGCCGGCTGCGCCGCGCGCTGTTCCTCAGTTGGAAAGTCGCTCTGAATGAGTGAAAAGCGCGATTCCAATAGTATGAGGTTTATTTCGCGTCGCTTTTTGGGTCGATTTCTTCCAAGGTCTTTTTCGCGTTTGATGCGACAAACATGTTGTCGTCTTCTGCCAGTAATTTCAAAAGATGCATTGGTATCGATGAAACGGTTGCGATAGCCAGGCGCACATCTTCGCTTTTATCTTTCGCGAGCATCTCGAGAATATCTTCGGGAGCCCTCGGATTTTCACCGACGCTGATTCTCACATCGGGATCATCATCTTTCGCCAGTATTTTGAAAATATCTTCCGGCAGTCTCGGATTTGCGGCCAGGCGACTGCGCACCTTTTCGCTCGGATCCTCCGCCAGCTTCTTAAATGCTGAAGGCGATGTATGAGGATTTCCGGCAAGAACAAGCCGTACATGAATTTCGTCACTGGAGCGCGCCGATTCTTCTTTGTTTTCCAAAGCCTCAAAACCTCCCGTATACGCGGATTGCGGAATATATCCATTGTGTCACAGAGAGGAAATCTTGCCCAGTTGATTGAACCGCGTGGTAGAAAGGTAGCATCTATATATGCGGTGGCGCTTGACAATGTTTCGCAGGAGCTGTGAAGTCGCGCGATACTTGACCTCGATTCAGAATTAAAGAATGGAAAGTCCTTCAACGCAAAAAGTCACCATGGACAAGAAATACTGCCCGGAATGTTACCGGCAGTTTGAAGGCGCCATTGTCAATCGAGCTGTTGCCGTCATAGAGCTTTAGTAGGATTAGCACTTGAAAAACGGTTACCCGAAGGAAACAAAAATTGGCCGTATTTGAATCAGTAATAGACGCAATTGGAAATACGCCGATAGTGAGATTGAAGCGGTTTGCAGCGCCACTGAAACACAATCTGTGGGCCAAGCTCGAGTTTCTCAATCCCGGTGGATCTGTTAAAGATCGAATTGCCAAAAACATGATCGAACAGGCAGAACGCGAAGGAAAGCTGAAGCCAGGTGGATGGATTGTTGAGGCGACTGCCGGTAACACCGGTATCGGATTGGCTATGGTAGCGGCGCTCAAGGGTTATAAGCTCATCTGCATCGTCTCGCAGAAAGTCAGTAAAGACAAAGTGAGGCTGTTGGAACGCCTGGGTGCAGAAGTGGTAATTTCGCCCGCAGGAAAGAAACCTGGCGATCCTGACCATTTCATCAGCATCGCTAAAAGACTTACTGAAGAACGTGGCGCATGGTTTGTCGATCAATTCTACAATCCGGACAACGCGCAGGTTCACTATGAAGTGACAGGTCCGGAAATTTGGAAACAAACCGATGGCAAAGTGGATGTAATTGTAGCTGGTGCAGGAACCGGAGGCACCTTATCTGGTGCGGGTAAATATTTGAAAGAGAAGAAGCCCTCGGTGCAGGCAATTCTTGCCGACCCGGTCGGAAGCATCCTGGCGGATCTTTATGACGGACAAACTACGACGGTCGGGCAATATGTAATTGAAGGAATCGGGCAGGATTTTATACCAGGCAATTTCCATTCGAATGTAATAGATGCTGCATTTCGCATCATCGATGAAGAGTCTGTTCAAGCTGCATACGATTTGATGAAATTAGAAGGAGTATTCGCCGGTAGTTCTTCAGGGTGCATCGCAGCAGCTGCGGCGGCCTATTGCAAACAGCTCGGCGGCAAGGGCAAGAACGTGCTTGCGATTCTTCCTGACGGTGGCAGAGGTTACATGAGCACCATATACGATGACACCTGGATGAGCGAGAAATTTCCCGGCAAAAATCTCGGATAGTAAAGAGCCTCTATACCAATTAGCTTGTATACGAATTAGCCTTTGTACCAATTAGCCTGCTTGAGGCTGTTTTTTGTTTTTGTACTTATATAAGGATGACGCCCAGCACCTTCTGTGTTTGGTATATAAAAATGGAGTGCTGCGAATATTTGATCGCTGCGCTTTCGGGCTGGCCAGTTGATCCGGCGCTTGTTAACGAAATTTTGATCGCGATCGTTATGTCCGAAGCACGTCTTGATGTTGCCGAGTGGATGATCGTTAAATGTCCTCTGGGGTAGTTGAAGCTATGCGGTAATCGGATAAACTAATTGCATAACCGGTGAGTGCAGCACTTTAATGATGAGCACTTTGAGCCGAGGGGCTTTGCGGAAACTTCAGGTCGGCGTCGATCAGAAACAGTAGCAAGAAGCCCGCACCACGTGAAGGACTGACTGAAGCGTGATGAAATACTGAGCTCACCGCAATGA
>JADZFV010000667.1 GCA_020854255.1 Candidatus Melainabacteria bacterium
GACCGACATCATCATGCTCACCCACCAGACGCGCGAGAAGAATGCCGATGCCGCCATCGCCCGCATCGAGGCGCTGCCGGTGGTGAAGGGCAAGGTGGTGCGTCTGCGGCTGGAAGAGCTGAACTGAGCGCCTTCCTCTCCGCGCCTGTTGGCGGTAGAAGGAAAGGAGCGGCTATCGAACGTTGGAGTAATTGACAACATGCTTGGCTGTTGTCACAATATCCAACATGAAAGCCGTCCAGCTCGTCGCTACACGCATCGCGTATTCTGAGTCGGCTTTCGCGGAGCTTGTGCTGTGGCGACTTCCCAAGCCCGCCCGCGGGTCGTCCCATGGTTTCAAGTATCGGCTTGTCTACGTCGTCCGCGGCGAATGCGTGCTCCGTTACGACAACGAGGCGGGCAAAGGCGACCATAGGCATGTGGGCGGAACCGAAAGCACGTATGCCTTCACGACCCCCGAGCGACTGATTGCCGACTTCCAACGTGACATTGAGAGGTGGAACGATGAAAACCGTGACGCTTGACGTTCGCGCGCCTTCCGAGGCGATGACGGACTTTGCCCGAGCCTGGAAGACAGGCAAGGCCAGCCGCTCCGCGCGCATCAGCTTTGCCACGCCCGAACTGCTCTGGAAGGTGCTCACCGAAAAGCGCTGGGAACTCCTGAAAGCTTTGCGTGGCGCCGGCCCCGTTTCGATTCGCGAGGCCGCCCGCCGCGTCGGCCGGGACGTGAAGGCCGTCCATGGCGATGTGACCGCGCTGCTCAATGCCGGCGTGCTCGACCGCAGCGAAGACGGCCGCATCGTCTTTCCGTTCGATGCTGTGAAGGTCGAGTTCCTGCTGCAGGCCGCATAGAGTCCTCTTGCGGGCTCGGTTGCCAAGAGACCCCCAACGGACTACATTGCCGCAGCATGAGCAAAGCGAAACCCCATCCCTGTCTGAATTGCGGGCAGCCGGACATGTCCTTGGAGGAGAAAGACGTTACCCTCGCATTGGGAGGCAGGACCTTTGTAGTTCCAAAGGTGAAGGGTTGGCACTGCCCTGCATGCGGCGAAATCGAGTTCGTCGGCAACGGCAGCGCTGAGTGCTACTCAACCGCACTCGATGCGATGTCTGCGAGTCTGGATGGAAGGCAGTGAATAATCGGGGTCTGACCCAATTACCTGCCCCCAATTACCCCAATGACATACAAGAACACCAAGTTGGAGGCGGAGGGTGCAGAGTTTCTAGTGCTCGGAAATTTGCTGGTAAATGGCGTGGCAGCATATAAAACATACACGAACATGCCAGGATATGACGTGATTGCGACGAATCCGGAGCGTAACAAATCGGCCAGGATTCAAGTAAAGAGCAGGTGGACGAAAAAGGCGACGGGGTTCTTGATTAGCCGCTTCGATTGCGACTTCGTAGTCTTTGTGAGATTGAACCTCGATAGGAAAGTGGGCGAAGGTAAATTCTTCGATCCGGATTATTTCGTTTTCCCATCGGCCATCATTGCCAAGGCGCATCGCTCCGGGAAGATGCCCAAGGTCATTCTCAAGGATATTCACGACTATCAGCGCTATCGGGATAACTGGGGACTGATTGTCTCATTTCTCGCCGATGCTCCTGTTGTGTCGGGCAGTCAGACCAATCGGCGCACGACTGCGAAGCGCAATTCGCGTTCTTAGCCGACCGCATCATGGTCAAACGAATCAATTACCGAAAACTCGCATTCGAAAGCTACCCGCCGATTTGTGCCCACTGTGGGTTTGGCATTCCGGAAGTGCTGGAGGTGGCTCATCTTGATGGCGATCGAGGAAACAACACAGCAGAGAACCTGGCTATTCTTTGTCCGAATTGTCACAAGATGCACGACATCGATCTGATTCCAACAGAAACGATCGTTCTCATGCGGGATAGAGAAAAACGCGTTGCATGGGGTAAACGCATGAAGGATGCGGGGGCCAGGGCAGCTGCAACGCGAAAACGCAGGCAGGCCGCGCGCAAAGCTGTTGAGACAAGAAAGCGCAATGAAAAGCCGGATTAACGGGCGGAAGCGATGGCGACAGAGCGATTTATTGAGAATAACGTAATAAGAAATCGAGGCATGCTTGGCTATGGCGATTCGTTGTTTATTCGTCGTTGCCGTGCAGGGCGCGGGTTTGGAATTGTCGATCTTATGCTGCTTCCTGCGAAAGGCCCCCATCGCATTGTGTTGGTCGAGGCAAAACTGGCCGACTCTGCGGAAGCATCTGCAAAAGTTGTTGGGCAGCTACTGCTCTACTATGCCGGTGTGCTGCATATCGGCATGCGAGGGCTTCGCATGCTGAGGAATTTTGCAGAAAGCAACTCAGCTCGTGCGAGGAGTTGTAGTCCGAAGTTATTGAAATCGCTTTCTGGCGGTATAAGTCCACCAGAGGATGCCTGGCGAGAATTTCAGAAAGGCAAGAAAATTCAGCCTGATCAGATTGGTTTGTTTATCGCCCTTGATGGCGAAGCGCCCCAAGGGTTGAAGTCATTGCTCCAGAACCTGGCAATTAATCATCATCTTGAAGTAGGGGTGATTACCGTTCTGGGGCGTAACAGGCTTACCATCTGGAAGCCGTATTATCCCCATTGACCCAAGATCGAAATGAAATACATCTCCACCCGCGGCCAATCCCCCGCTCTTGAATTCTGCGACATCCTGCTCGGCGGCTTGGCGCCGGATGGCGGGCTGTATCTGCCTGAAGCCTATCCGCAGGTGACGCGCGCCGAGCTGGACGAATGGCGCGCGCTGCCGTATCACGCACTGGCCCTGGCGGTGCTCTCGAAGTTCATCACCGACATCCCGGCCTGCGACCTGAAATCGATTGTGGAC
>JADZFV010000668.1 GCA_020854255.1 Candidatus Melainabacteria bacterium
ACTGTTGTGATGGGGATTTTCCGAAGTCACCAAAAGGTCACAAGCGAGATACCAAAAGGTCACAAACATTCCTTAACCTGTTCTCATCGGTCGTGAGAAACCGTGGGATCGGGAAGAGTCTGGGCGGTGTTGCAACCGCCCGAAACTCTTCAAAGAGATGCGCCAGCGTCGCTTATTCTTACTATCGTATGATGAAGCAAGTCGGAAGGCCGGACGTAAATCCGTGCACTTCCATTATTCGACCACCGGAACTTGCCAATTCACCCGAGTGACCTTGCAAGACCCAAAAAGTGCTCCGTTGCACCTAATCAAAATGTCAGCCTTGCGCGGCTGACACCCACTTCAAGGTCGCGCCCTTAGCGCGAAGACAGCAGACATAGACTGCACCCACAATCTGATCGAAAGGCGAAGCTTCCGCTTCGCTGCCTCATTTTGCCGACTGCCTCAGGCCGGCGGCATTGGGGCAAAAGCATAATCGCGCCATTCTAAAAAACAGCGGGCAAGGCATGCCGGCGTAAGCCGCTAGCTTTGCTTTTTCACTCCAACCCGTCCGCAAAGGCCGGGAAAGTGGTCGTACGGCAATCCATAGCCGGACGCCTCTTTCGCGTATCAGACCGGTGGGGCTGGAGGGCGTCGGCATATTAGTACTGACAATTAGTTGATACTGCTGGTGATGGCACCCCCGTTGCCCGCGGTTTCGCTCGTGCACCCGGCCCCACCAAGGAAGGTTAGTCTATGGCACCGCCAAATACAGATTCCGTACCGAAGCCGTACGCTTCCGAAGTCTATACACCGCCGCCGATACCAGATCTCTTGCCCTCGCTCGAGGTTTATACCCCCACGCCACCACCGGTGGAGAAGCAGCAGGCAGACGGCAGAGTCGGTCCTTTTGCACCGGGAGCAATTGATGCATCGAAGGTTCCAGGCGCCAGCATGCCAATGGACGGCGGACTTGCTGGCGTGCGTAGTGACGCATTTCGCGCGCCTCTGGATCTATCTCTGGATGCCCGCTTGCAATTGAAGCGTGATGAAAAAATTGAATTCGTCGAATTTGAGGGGCAAACAGTTCGGGAAATCAGGGTGGTTGGAAAAAACGGCGAATATATCGGCAAAGACAAAGAGTACGGCGACCGCATTACTGAAATTAATTTTGCTGGAAACAAAAAATCTGCGTCGGTCG
Source organism: Candidatus Melainabacteria bacterium (assembly GCA_020854255.1). GTDB lineage: Bacteria > Cyanobacteriota > Vampirovibrionia > Obscuribacterales > Obscuribacteraceae > QKMZ01. The sequence continues at coordinate 1,181 of JADZFV010000668.1, forward strand.
GGTACGCCAATGAAAGCGCCCGCACTCCCAATCGAATCGACATTACCGAAAAAACTACAGACGGCATGATCAGCCGCACCAGCTACAGGCAGCAAGAGAACGGCAAGTGGGGACTGTACGTAAACGATCGCCGGCTCACCCAGCTGCCCGGTGAAGTAAAATTGGCTCAAGACGGCACTATCTCACACGAAACAGGGGACGGTTACTGGCACACAGAGCGTCTCGACGGCTCTGTTCTGACGGAAAAACAATTGGCCGGCGGTGCGCGTGTCGCAGTTGGAGACGACGGAGCTGTTTCACAGGTGAGCCGCCCGGACGGCTCGCGCGTGGAAGCCGGGAGAATCGCCGGACAACTCGCGACGGTGACCGAAGTAGATGCGATGGGTCAGCGTGTTACATGGAATAACAATGACGGCTCCTGGGTTAGCGCGCAAAAGCCGGGCGAAGTCCGCAGGGACATGAAGCTCTACGACAACGGATTGCTCTCCTATCAAGCCGGCGACAGCCGCACCCATGTGCTCGGCAACGGCAACGAAATTAAAGAATCGCAGACATCCGAGAGCATTAAATTCGACGAGCACGGGCGCCTCAAGGCAATTACTTATCCGAACGGCGACGCGCGCAGTGTCGTCTTCGAAGAAGGCTCGGACAGAATCAAATCGATGAACTACACGGTCAAGAAGACTGGAGAAACACACGAGTATACTCGCATCGGCTCTGAAGAAAAGTTCGACTACAAACTCACCGATGCCAGCGGACGTACCAAAACTGGTAAATGGTATGGGTCGATCGAATTCAGCCCGGACGGCACTTTCAGCAGTCGCGATGGAGAAGGCAACGGGCGCAAGGTGGACGGTTATAGCCGTCGCGTACCCGTGGACGGACAGACATATTGGGAGAAAAAGAACTCAGACTGCTCGACTCTCATCTGCGATCAAAACAAAGAGCTGAAGGCTCTCATTCGCCCCGATAATTCGAAGGTCGAATGCCAGAGGGAAGGCGGACACATAACTAAAGTTACCGAAACCAGACCGGACGGAAGCAAGATTAATTTCAACTGCGATGCAGCAACGAAGAGCTGGTCTTGCGACAACCAGAACATCCCGACATCGAAAAATTCGCCTCTGGACGCCGACGGCAACTTGAAATTCAAGACGGTCGATGGCTCACTCCATACTGTCGGCTCAAATGGAAAAGAGCGCATTGTCACCAGGGACGGTGCGACGCTCGATAATAACGAAAAGGGCGACCTCGAAAAAATAATTCAGCGCAATGGTGATTGTCGCGTCATCAATCGTGAAGGCGATAAAGTGGTCGGTTTTACCGATTATGACAGAGCCGGTGCCGTAAAACGTGAACTCAAGGGCGTTTCCAATCTCAATCTCGATAACAACGGCAACCTCAAATATGTCGACGCAAATGGCTCTACCGTAATTGAAAGGTCGAATTTCTCGAGAGTGGAGAATGACGCCGCAGGCAGAATTGGCAAAGTGACAAATCCTGACGGATCGCATCGCGATTTCACTTATGATCCAAGCACCGGAGAATTGATCAAAATCTCCGATGTCACAAAGTCGGACAAGGGCGAACGCGCAGACGATTGGACCAGAAAGCGCAATTCCGGGCCGCCTATCAGCGACGGTAAGTTCACCGACACATTCGAAAGGCTGCGCCCGCAGGATGGCCGCACGGTCGAATCGCGCACAGACGTCAACCTCGATGCCGGCGGCGACTATACATATAAAGATTCGAAAGGTCGCGAGCGTGAATCCAGAGTTTCAGAACGTTTCCGACGCAGCGGTGAAGGCTTCACCTCCGCCTCAATCGAGGAAGCGCACTACAATTTCCTGGATGAAATGCGCACGAACGTGAAAGACGACTCCAAAATGGAGCGTCTCGAATTAATGATGAACGGCTACGAAAAGCGTATGGGCGATCAAGTCGAATTGCGCGTCGCCGCCGGCGAGTCCGAAGGCACCGTGCGCGAAAAGATGGAAGCACAGGTGGCTGCCACCTATGACCATTTGACTCGCATGGTCCAGGCTGACAGTTCAGCTGTCGATGACAAAGCAACGCGCGTGATGCTTGCCGAAACATTCATGTATCACGCCTGGGAGCCGGAGACTGTCAACCAGCAGGGGTGGGGCTCGTGCTGGTTGCAGTCCGGATACATTCCATGCGGTCTGGGCAAGCACCCCGAAGACATGGCAAAAGTGCTCGCTGACGTCAGTTTGACGGGCAAATACACAGACCGCAAGGGCAACAACTACGACTTCAAGCGCGACCAGCTCGGCATTCACTCGCGCGCCGACGGCGCCGGATGGAGTATTCAGACGGCCACAAAGGACAATTCGCAGCCCAGCCCAGTGGCGCACAGGCTGGACCGGACGCTTTCTGTCATGGACCGTGGTGCCGGCTATGGAGGCGCGGGCAATTCCGGCCGCATTCGCACGGGCGGCGGTGGTCAAAGAGAGATTATGCGCCGCGTCACAGGCGACGAACTTCTATATATCGGCGCCTATCCGAATAGCCGCAAGGAAAGGCAGGCTATGCTTGAGGCCGGTGGCGCCCAGCGCAGTGGAGGTCCCGGACACGTTGCTACCCTAGCAATGCGCAAGATCGGCGACACCTGGGCGATCGTCCGCGGCGACCAGTACGATGGGCGTGACCGCGTAATTTCGGTGATTCGCGACCTGAAGAAGTGGAAGGAAACAGGCGAAAGCGCGCGCATGGAGCGCTCCTTTGCACCGGAATGGAACAAAGAGTTCAAGATCGCCGACTCGGTCAAACCCAGCGATTTCCGTCCTGGACCAAATAGACCGAATCGTCCGGATGACGACGACACGCCGGTTCGCCCAATCAGACGGTTTTTCCGCCGCTTCAGATAGAAAGCATCGCAGGAGCGCCGGCTGCCAGCCGGCTGCGACCTGAAAACATGCTTTCCGAAGCCGCCCGGATGGCGGCGCACCACCCCAAAAGCCTGGAGGTCAAGCGGGCTGTCAATCCGTGGTGTTCACGACTTTTTTATGTTGTCAATATTAATGTTGACGTGATCCCTCTGCAACAAATCTGAAACTCTCGTTGATTACATTTCAATCAACCCCCTCTGGCACATTTCGTTTCTAAAGCTATGCAATTACTAAATTCTGCTGCTTCCTCGTCTTTGAGTTCTTCCGTATCAACCGCCTGGTTGGACAAAGTTTGCATGCCCGCCCACGAGACGCGCACGCAAGAAATGCTCAGCCAAGCGTTAGCGGCGCGCCTTCAGCAAGTGCTGGAGCTATATGATGACTATGTAGCCGCCTACGATCGCTACCGCTCCAACCGCGGACCGCGTCCGGATGCGGGTTTACTTGCTGTACTGCGTTTTCTGGACGAACTTCGCCCCTCCGACATCGACGTCTTGATCCAAGCTCTAAAGCGTTTGGAAGAAGTGGCCCCCTGTCCGGAAGCGACCAAATCTTATGCGCGTCTGGGCTCTCTGGTAAACCGTTTGGAAGCAGACAGAAGATTGAAAGTAGTGGCCTTGCTCGGCGAAATCAAACGCCTCGACTCCCATGAGAAGGGCGAATACAAAGAATGCTTTTTGCGCATAAGAAAAGACGAAATCGCACGCATGTCGATGATCGTGAGCGGTGAAATGGAAATCCTGGAGCAGGCGCAGGCTGGCGGCCGTATCGCCAAGCTTCAAATTGTCAAACTCTTGCCCCTCTTCATACGTTTCCGCCTGGCGATGGACACCGAAGACCTCGATCATGCCACTGAGCTGATTGCCGAGATGGGACAATTCAGCCAAATGCATCTGACTTTGTTCGGACTGCACCTGACGGCGCAAGAGATGGAGTCCTTCGTAAAGCGTATCAATCAATTGAGACGCCGCAACTTGCAGATGTTCCAAATGAAAGGCTGGACAGAAGCCGCTCGTCAGGCGACTCGCCTCGAGCAACAAATCGCGGAGTGTTTTCTTCTTCTGTCCGGAGAAAATCGCTTGGAAGCTCAAAAAGCGCTGTGCAGGTTCGAAAATGCCGAATGCACGGTAGATGAAATGATGGCGTTGTCCGACCTGGGCGTCTATTCTCAGGAAATCGCCACTATGGCCAAAGAATGGCGTGCTCTGACAAAGGATGTCTGCCAGTGCAGAAAAATCGGACAACAGATGGAAAGAGTGCAAAACGGCATCGCCGTTTTCGGTCCTGGCTTCGCACCGCCCCAGCTGGCTGTCGTGGACGAAGAGTATGAGCAAAACAAGGCTCAACAAGAAACCACAACAGAAATGCAGGCTTTCATGAAGTTCGAAGCCCTGTTCAATTGCATGAACGCAGTAATGAATTTCTAAAAACTGCCGTCATTGCGGTTAAACCTGTATTTGCTCGGAAATCGGTATAATAAGCCGTTGTTTTGGGCGTTCCAGGCAGGTTGTATATATGAATGATGGCACCGGTGAAAGAACAAGAGTAGTTCTTCTTGCGGCTGGGCAAGGCAAGCGTATGAAGTCGGACATGCCAAAGGTTTTGCATGAAGTGCTTGGCAAAACCATCCTGGGCCGATTGCTGGCCGCCAGCGATGAATTGCAACCGGAGCATATCCATGTCGTAATCGGACATGAAGCCGAGAAAGTTGAAAAATTCATCCAGGACAATCCATCGGCGACCCCTGTCTCCACTCATTTGCAGAAGCCTCAGTTAGGTACCGGGCACGCGCTCATGCAAGTGGCGCCAAGCTTGAAGGACTTCAAAGGATTGCTAGTAGTCTCGGTTGCCGATACGCCGCTTTTGACTGGTGGAACATTGAAGGCGCTTGTGGAAGCTCATAAAAAGAGCAACGCAGTCGTGTCACTTTTGACCACCGATGTGGATGATGCGAAAAACTACGGGCGCATTGTCAGAAACGAAAAGGGCGATGTCACAGGCATTGTCGAGCACAAGGACGCCAGCGAAGCGGAGCGTGAAATCAAAGAAATCAATCCTGCGATTTACTGCTTCGCCTGGCCTGAAGTCGAAGCTGCACTCTCGACTTTGAAAAACGACAATCAGCAAAAAGAGTATTACCTTACCGATGTGATTGGCTGGGCTCATAAAAACTCACACAAAATCGCCTACTCCAAAGTTCCTGACTGGCGCGAAGTAGCAGGCATCAACTCTCGGCTGGAACTGGCAGAAGCGATGCGTCTAATGCGCGACATCACGGTAAACAATCTCGCGCTCGAGTCCGGCGTAACTATTGTCGATACGCAGGGGACATGGATCGCCCCGGAAGTCAAAATCGGCAAGGACACGGTGGTCCTGCCCGGCTGCTACCTGGTAGGCGAAATCGAAATCGGTCAAGGCTGCACGATCGGGCCCAACACTGTAATGAAAGGGGTAGTGCATGTCGGGGACAATTCGTCTGTTGCGCAATCGCTCGTCCATAACTCAGACATCGGCTCAAACTGCAAAGTCGGGCCGTTCTCTCACTTGAGAGAGCATACTGTTTTGCACGACCAGGTGAAGGTTGGAAACTTTGTGGAAGTCAAAAAGAGCATCATAAACAGCAAAACAAATGCTTCGCACTTGAGCTACATAGGTGATTCTACGCTGGGCTCCGGTGTCAACATTGGTGCAGGAACTATTACTGCAAACTACGACCACATCACCAAGAAAAAAGAGCGCACCACCATATGTGATGGCGCTTCCACCGGCAGCAATTCTGTTTTGGTCGCACCGGTAACTCTGGAAGAAGGATCGGTAGTCGCCGCCGGTTCCGTAGTTACCAAAACTGTCCCAAAAGGCGCACTGGCAGTCACTCGACCAGATCAAAGAAACGTCGAAGGCTGGGCGGACCAGCGCAGAAAAAAGGCTGAAGCCGCAAAGCTGGAAGCGTCAAAGAAGAGCTAGCTCACGAACGTAAGTAGAAATGCTCCAATGCAGGCAAGATTCCGTAATTTGCCGGAAAAGAGAGTGAGCTTGTCGCTGTCATGATTTGCATTGGGCATGAGCTCACTATTGATTCGGATTTTACGCTTTCCAATTTTGCCCCCCCCTGCAGATTTCCATAAAATCACACTTTGTCGGCTGGCGAACCGTCCTCTGAACTGCAAAAGTCACGAAAAAAATACGGGTCAGGGTTTTCAACAGTGCAATGGGTGGGGGTTTGCGGGTATCCTTTCGTGATTAACTTTGAGTCCCCGTCCCGTAGATTGGGCATAAAAGACCAAGGTGGGGGCTTGTTATGGCCGATGACGAATCCAAAAAGAAGGACAAGGATGCATCCGGCTCTCGAGGCGCGGGCGCGTACGGCGATCCACCGAGAGTAGACGAGTCCAAGCCGGGTGAAGCGCCCACCGGCAGCGACATGCCGCAGCCGTCGGATACGTTTAACCGCGGGCTGAGAGCCATATCAAAAGATGCGCGCCCGGAAGATTTTGAAGACCTTCAGGGTCTGTATTCGATTATGTATATGGAGCGCAAAGCTGAGCGCTATTTGCCGCGCGATCCGAATACTCCTCCCGGACCGGACGACACCATGACCGCGGGCAACAAGCCCTATGACAAGACAGAGGGGTTTGTCTTTCCATTCCGCGGCAAAGAGGCGGAGAAGCTTGCTGAGGTTACCAAAACGGAACCAAAGGCATTTTTGAACGCGGCAGCGATGTTTAGGGATTTGAGCAAATACATGTTTGCGCCGCATTTGCTTCGTCAACTGGTTGGCAACGAGATTCACTACTACGATCCGATCGATATCGACAGAGATAAGAGTGCGCGTGAAGGCAAGATCAAGAGCGAGCGTCACACATATGGGTTCACTCAGATTTCAATTTCTGCGGTCAAACTTTATGTGCTTGAGTTTCCCATTCTCAGGCAATATTTCGAGCGTAAGAAACACATAGGACCTAATTATGAGATCAAAGGTCTGCTGGATCCTGAATGCGCGCCGATGATTGTCGCGGCTGTTTGCGAGCACCACTTGAAGTTGTGGAAAGATCAAAACAACGATGATGGAGTTCCCATTCCGATTAGCGAAAAAGCCCTGGCATACGGCTACAACCCTGATGTTTACGACGTCAACGGCACGCTGGAAACATCACCGGTTCCGATTTTCGGCGCAAGAAAAATTTTGATGCCATCAGAGCGCGTTATCGCTGTTTCCAAACACGTCAAAAAAGTATTCGAGCAAGATTACTAAATTTGCAGGCCCGGGCAATGCTCCACTGCGCCTTTTAGATATCAAATCAAAGTGAAGTATTTCGCGAAGAGCACAAAGATCAGGCAGTCGAAAAACATCAGAACGCACCAGATCGACACCGCGATCGCTGCATTCAAATGCTTGAATTTCGCCAAAAGCCAGCCGAGGTACATGCCGGTAAGAGCGGGAACCCAGGCGATCAAAGCAGCGAGAAATGTATTCAATCCGCCTCTCATCAAGATCTGATAAGGGTTGGTGGGGGGATTGAACATACCGTACACGGAGTCGACCAGGGGGTCGCATTTTTGCATGGCGAAAAAGACAGCGAGCGGCACAACAAATGATAAAACACTGCGCACGGACCACCAGACAAATCGCATCAATGGTCCGTCTTCGTGAAATACTTTTGCCGCACCTTTGGGTGCGTTAGCTTCCTCTTCATAAACGGCGTCAGAGGCAACTTGCGCGCTGTCTAGATCGAAATCTATTCCGCTTTCTTCGGCGGGCTGATATTTCTCAACCAATGCTTGGCCTCTTTCTTTAGAGTTAGCCTTCTAATTCGGGGAATCCTTCGCGGTCTGCGCTGTCGCTTTTGGCAATATAATCGAGGCGACGACGCTCCGCTTCGGCAAACTGAGGCGATTCGATTGTAAGCATCTTGACCAGACTCAGTGGTATCAGGTGTTTTGAATAGTCGCGTGCGTTGGGCTTGTCCATATCACCGTAAGACTCGAGCTCTATATAGTCGTGGCCAATGCGTAAGACTCGACCAATGACAGTGGTGCCGTCGGCAAAGTGCAACCGCACCCAGGCCCGGGAGTCGGCAAGTTTTTCCAGTCTGAGCTTGAGATTCATGTCTTCGAGTTCTGGTTGTCCTTGGGTCGCCTGAGCAAGCTTGCGTATTCAAAGTACTGATGCAAGCTACTGATTTAAATCACTGATCTCATCTTAGCATCGCGTCTGATAAGCTGCTTCACTTGCCGGCTCGATCCTGAAAACGCGGACAGGCAAACGACTGTGGCAGGATCTTACTTGCGTATTTCGAATGGGACCACACCACCATATATGGCGTCGTGTCAAGGCGGCAAACTAGCGGCAAAGCCGCTTTCTGAAATAGATTCGCGCTAGAATCGGACCTGAACAGATATGCAAAAAATCTTTGAGTTCAATTAAGCAATCAGCCTGGAAGTCAAGCATTCATTTTTTGTTTAGACGGGCTAAACTGGCTTCAGGTGAAGCTTTTCGAGATCAATCGAAACCAATATTATCGGTATGTCGACTGCATAAATCCGGGATCTCGGATAGATAACCAAAACTCCTGTAACAGTGCGCGGAAATATGTCGTATTGACTGAGTCAATCAAAGAGCCGCCGACGAAAACAGGTCAAAAAGAACGAATCTTGTGCCACTTACACTTCAAGGTAAAAACTAGAAATGGGGACATTGATGCAAGAAGATAGCCTGCCGGCGAACCTTCAGAAGCGCATTGAGGAATTGCAAGGAAAAGAATCGAGCTACTGGGAAGACGAAATGTTTTCACCGGAAGCGCTCACGAATCTTTCCTATAGAGATGAGTTAGAGCGTATCTTCAGTCTCGATCCACTCGGACCCCTTCCTCCTTCGCTATAAGGTCTATACCTAAAAGCGTTAGAGTCGGAGTCAGGTGCTCGATATCAGTTAGAAATGGTGCAATCTGGTTGGCGTAACCGCCGGTGATTACCGAGGTGTGCTTGCCGGGCAGCACCGCTCTGGCTGTGGTGATCCACTGTTTGATGATGCCTGTATGCGCCAAAAGAGTGCCCGATAATATGGCGTCGTCGGTGCGATGACCGGGTGCTAGTTGATTGACCGACCGCACTTTACCGGTCAAATCCGGCAGCTGATCTGTGTGCTCGTTGAGAGCCCTGAGGGTGCGTCCAAGACCGAGCGTAATCCAGCCGCCCTGAAATTCGCCGTCGGCGCTTGCTGCGGTGAAAGTGGTGGCCGTGCCGCAGTCGATGACGAAAGCGCCGCGCCCCTTGCCGAAGAGTCTGAGTGCAGCCACTATGCTGGCCACTCGGTCTACGCCCAGCGTTTTATAAGTGCCGGAGATGAGCGTCTGCGACTGGGTGGTGATTTGAATCGCGTCTTCGCCTGCTTCCAAAAGCCTTTTGAGAATGACGTCGGACGCCTCCGGCACCACCGATGCTATCGCTACTTTTGCCTTGTGCGCGCGCGCTCCTGAAAGGATCGCGTCAGCAGCCTGACTGGGCAGGAGCGTTTCGTGGTGCCAGATGTCGACTATTTTGCCATTGTCGACAACGGCGCTGGATATTCTGCTGTTTCCTACGTCTACTGCGATGCGAGTCATTAGCGCCTGTTAATCGTATTTAGTATCGTTGCCGCCTAAATCCCGGAGGTCTCTTTACACTGGGGATTTTACTTTCTCTCAAGGTATTTATGTACGCCCTTAAGCAAACCCTCAGCAACTCTCTCCTGCACTCGAGGGTCAAGCATCTGGGCAAACTCGTCTGGATGGATCATAAAACCCACTTCAACCAGGACAGAAGGCATGGCGGTCGGGCGGCAGAGGGCAAGATTTTGGAAGCGGCAGCCGATGTCCGGGAAGGCCACTGCCGTTATCACCGAGTCCTTCAAGCAGCGCGCCAGCTCAGTTGACTGCTCTTGGTACCAGTAGGAGGACGTGCCGTGCTCTTTCCAGGGATCGCGACCGTCGGGCAGGGCGTTATTGTGGACAGAAACCAAAAGATCGGCGTCTGATTTGACGGCTATGTTGACGCGCTCGTCCAGTGAAACCGTCTCTTGGTCGGTCATTCGAGTCATGATAACCTGGGCGCCGGCGCGCTCGAGGGCGGCTTTGAATTTGAGCGCTATTTCCAGATTTAATTGCTTCTCTCTGGTGCCGTTGCATCCGATAGAACCATTTTCGCTGCCACCGTGGCCTGGGTCGACGCAGATCTTCAGTCCGGTCAAAGAGCCGTCGGCGGACAGTCTGGGTGGTTGTTTGATGCGCAGCCGCAAGGTTGTCCCTTCGTAGTCGACCTTATAACCCCACTGGCGGTCGCCTTTGATCTGGGCGGTGACTTCAAAAACACCGTCTTGCACTTGCCGAAATGAGATGCCGTCAACCATCTCGAGGTTGGAGCGCTTGCTTATCTCATCGGCGTCGGTGTCGGCAGGGCTTACCCAGTCTGTGTCTTGGGTCGCTCCATAAATTTTGAGCGTGAGCTTGTTTGGTCTTACCGACTGCTCGACCTGATAGGGCAGCCTTTGACTTAAAGGCAGAAGCAATGCGTCGCCATATCCGTCCTTCTTCGTATTTATGGTTCTGACGGTTGAAGCCGGTAGTGGACCTGAAGTTCCCGGAAGCGAAGGCGTCCAGCCAATCCGTCCTGTGGAAAGGGCGGTTTTATTGATATAGACGTGCTTGTTGGCGCTATACATTACACGCATCTCGTCGCCGTGCCATCCATCTGCCAGCAAACGCACACCTCTAGCCAGTGGTGTAATTCTGCCGGCTCCGGGCCCGACCCTCACGATTGTGGCATCGTGCGTTGTCTGCACAAGGAATGGCTGTTTGACGACAGACACCGTATATGGTGAGGTGGCGCTGGCGCTGCGGCCGTCCTTTTCGACAGTGAAAACGGGAGCAGCCTGCTCGAATTGATCGAGAGGACCGACTTTGATAAATCCAACATATCTGTCGGATCTGGCCGCCGGCAGGCGCTGGTAAACTTGCCCGTAGGCGGCGTCCAAACCAGCATTGACTGAATCATTCATCTGGGTCATTAGAATAGTCTGCCCGCTCGAAGGTGGTGTTTGTGCGGTGCCAGTGGGTGGCTTGTTGCCCCCTCTAGCACCACCTGTAGTGCCTCTTTTTGACGCGCGAGCCCTTGCGCTCGCCTTTCTTTTAGCCACCGTCTTGCGCTGCTTAATCTTTTCTCTTAGTACGATTGATGGATAGAGCGACACTACATGCCCACCGAGCTGCATAGTCACTGTGGCGGCGGGAGTGGCGCGGACGGAAAATTCAACAAGCTCGCCGGGCAATACTCCGCGATCGGCTTTTGGTGAAACGGAATCAGGCAGGACTTTCAATTCACCAGCAGGAACAGCCGGTGGTGGCAGATCTCTGTTGATCGTCATTGTTTTCGCGGCGCCGTTTGGGCGCCCTGCGCCCTGCGGCCCGCTTGCTCTATCGAGCAATTGCAGAGTGAAATGATTGGCACCCGGCTGCAAACTTACGACATGAGCAAAAAAACCGGCGCGGCCGATTCTTGCTTCCTGTCCATTGATGGTCAGTCCTGCACC
>JADZFV010000669.1 GCA_020854255.1 Candidatus Melainabacteria bacterium
AGGGCGAACGGAGCAGCTAGAGAGCTGCTCCGTTTTATCGTCGGCGGCTGCGACTTCTCTCACTAATGGGTGGTTTGAACTGCCAATCTCGGGTCGCTTCCCTGCCATTCCTTGTTCCACAACACAGGTGTTTGCAGATTGGCCCTGTCTCGTATTACTTCTGTTTCCACAAGCACCTTCAATTGCTTGAACGCTTCAAGCAAGGTCGTCTTGTCCTGATTGGTTTGCAAGGCTTCCATCAGACGGCGTGTAAAGACGCTGTTTTCATAGTTTTTCGATTCCCATGAAACTTGCTCGGCAAGGCTCGAACACAGCATCATTTGCCCGCTGCCAATGGCGACTTTTGTCATGTCGACCATTCCCGGAATACGGATGAGAGCCTTGCCGCCTTGCGCAGCCGCACCACTATGGCAAACATCCAAGATCAACACGACCCGATTCGAGGGAACCTGATCCTTTACCATTTTGGTCAGCCATTGCATTGGAATTCCGGTGGCTAGAAGGCTATTCTTGTCCGTATCGTATGCCACCATGAAGTTGACTCCATTGGCGTCATCTTGAGCCCGGGAGCCGTGACTTGAAACGTAGATAACAACAAGGTCATCAGGATGAGCGACTTTCGCGAGCCACTTATCACCGAGATTTCCGATTATGTTTTCTCTGGTCGCTTGCTCATCCGTCAAAAGTCTCACGTGATCCGCTTTGAAGTTTTCCTTTGTGACGAGAAAATTTCTGAAATCGGTTGCATCCTTGGCTGCGTACTTCAAATTGATAGACGAGTCTTTAAAGTTGCTGATTCCAATTGACAGTGCCCATTTGTCTCTGACCGGTTTGTCGTTTGCGGAATTAAACGCAACAGGAGTTTCCGACATCGGCTGAGCTGATGCTGCAGCGCCTGGCAATTTGCTTTTTAGCTCGGCAGCACGTCTCAGCAGTGGTCCTGCCTCCGCGCTGTTTCCCTGCGCATCCTGTGCGTTTGCAAGGGCCGTCAGGTCTCCGGCAAGTTGTGGAGCCATTGCACCGTAAAGCTGTTCGTCAATCGACAAAGCCTTATGCAAATACGGTATTGCTTCAGCATATTTTTTCTGTTTCAAATAAATGTCGCCCAGGTCGCGAGCACTATCGGCGGTGACGGAGTGAGTGTCTCCCAGTACTCTACTCGATAGAGCCAGCGCAGCTTTGAACAGCGGTTCAGCCTCTGCGTATTTACCCTCTCTCAAATATATGTGACCCAGGTCACGTGTAAATACAGCGCGTCGAGGATGATCCGGTCCGGTTGAATGTTCGGCTATTTGCTGGGCTTCGATAAGCAAGGTTTCGCTTTCCTTGAAATTTGCCTGATCGGCGCGCACTTTCGCCAGATCGTCCATGATTTCCGCGACTTCTACATGTTCACGTCCTAAGATGCGCTGCTCTGTGAGCAAAGCCTTGTTCAAGTAATTCGCCGCCTCTTCGTAGTGACCATCTTGTCTCTGGATATTACCAAGGCAATGCCTTGCTCGTGCGACGAAAAGGTTGTCCGTATCGCCAAACAAAATTTCCTCAGCTTTGATTGCCTGCGATGCAAGTTTTTCCGCATCCGCGTATTTGCCTTCATCGCAAAGAACTGCGGCTAACTGCACCATTGCACCTGCTGTCTCTGGGTGCTCGTTTGAGAAAGTTTTCTGCCTCAGTTTTACCACTTCTTTCAGCGTTTGTTCGGCTTCGTTGTAGCGGCTTTCCAGGCGATACAAGTCAGCCAGACCCGACATGATAATTGTGTAGTAGAGGTGCGTGTTTCCGTAGAGCGTGTTGCAGGATTCTAGACCGTCTTTGTATGCCGCTTCCGCTTCCTTGTATTGCCCTTTCAGCGTTGCATAGTTGCCTTTGTTAAACTGCCAATATGTAAGCGCAAGCGTCTTCTTTCCCTTTTTCGCTAACCTTTCCGCCTTGTCGAGATAAGGCGTCATTTCATCCGCTTTGCCCCAGACATAATAGAGTCTGGCCAAATTGTTGGTGGCAAGGAAGTTGCCCTGCTGCATACCGTCAGACTGTTTCATCAGCGCTTCTGCTTCTGTGAATCGACCCTGATCCTGGTAAAGCAAGGAGAGATCGTTATAGATCAATGCAAGATTTCGCTTTTGGGCAGCGGGCAGGGATTCACTGGCTGCGATAGCTTGATTGAAAACCTTCTCTGCTTCTTTAAATTCGCCCATCGAGCGAAGATTTTCAGCCAGTCCTAAATAGATGATTTCCATTGCTGCCGGTGGAAATTTGCCGCTCTCACCCATATCTCGAGCCTGCTTGTACATGCGCAGTGATTCTCGATAGTGACCGGCGTTGTATTCTTTCAATGCCGTGTTGACGATGGTGTCGGCTAGCGATAATTGCCCGCTCACAGGTTGTAATGAAACAATTCCGAAGGCGAGCGTAAGGGCGAGCGCTGCGCCAACCATCTTATTCTTCATCGGATAAACCCCGTCAGGTGAAACACGCCAAAATCAAGTAGGAGTAGCATTTTACAGGACTGAGGGTGTCCGGTGCGAAATCGAGGCATATTTACCTAGAGCCTCCAAAATCGCCAGAAAGGTAACCTGTATAGTTCTCAGGGTTTTGAAGACTTTTTTAAAACTGAACTTTAGGATGAAATTGTCGGTAGCACCCCACTGGCAGGAGTTCCACGAATGAGAAACAAGCTCTCTGTCGACAACGACCGGTCGCGCCATTGCGGATACGTCATCAATGACGATGGCACCGTCATCGTTTTTCTATCCGGAGGAGACATCGTATTTCAGTTTGCTAATGGCAAAGAAGTTGTGCGCTTTGCCGATGGAACCAATGCCGGTTGGGATTCTAATTCGGTTTTTGTATAGCCGGTTCCGTTCGATACATTACTAAGTTTCGCCCCAAGCCGAAGGGAGGTGCTTGCTAGCCAAGCGCCTCCTTTAAGCGCCTCGTCCGAGCGGTAGATCCTGGCAGCCTGACATCTCTTTCGTTGCCGCCGGCGAAATTGTGAAACAATATTGCTTTTCGACCTTTATAGCCGACTTTGGAGGGTGCAATGTCTGAGTTCTTCTTTCGGAATCTCAAGAAAAACTACCCGACTGTTGCATCGGCTAAAGGTGTTCGAATTACCGACACAGACGGCCGGTCTTACCTCGATGCCTGTAGTGGAGCGATAGTTGCTAACCTGGGGCACGGACTTTCTGAAATCACCGACGCCATCAATGAGCAATTGCAGAAAGTCGCTTTTGCCCATACGTCTCAGTTTGTTTCCGAAGCCGGATTAGAACTGGCGAAAAAGGTCGTGGAAATGACTCCGCCTGGTTTCAAGAAAGGCGCGCGAGCCTATTTTATGTCTGGCGGCTCGGAAGCGGTCGAAACCGCAATCAAAATGGCGCGCAGCTATTTTGTGCATCAAGGTGATAATCAAAGAACCATTTGTTTCTCCCGCTGGCAGAGTTATCACGGAAGTACTTTTGGTGCGCTTTCTGTCACCGGACATCCGGCTCGACGCAAACCGTATGTGCCGATGTTGCGTTCTCCTTCTCACATTTCTGCCGATTATCGTTATCGTTGCATGTGTGGTTTTGGCCCGGGATGTTGTGCCAGCGACGAGTGTTCGATCGCTCATGCTGACGAACTGGAGGCTGCGATCGTTTTTGCCGGACCGGAAAATGTGATGGCATTTATCGCAGAACCAATTGTCGGTGCGACGCTTGGCGCGGCTGTTCCGGGAAGGGCTTATTTCCCTCGCATCAGAGAGATTTGCAACAAATACGGCATACTCCTGATCGCCGATGAAGTAATGACAGGACTGGGTAGAACGGGCACCACATTTGGTATGAACCATTTTGATGTGGAGCCGGATATTATTGCGCTCGGCAAGGGCATGGCTGCAGGATATCAGCCACTGGCGGCGGTGCTGGGCTCCGGACGTGTCGTAAAAGCCTTCGAAGACAGCACCGGAGTTTTCGAACATGGTTTTACTTACAGTGCACATCCTGTTTCTTGCGCAGCCGGCCTCGCAGCTATAGATTATGTGCAAAAACATGACCTGATCAACAAAGTTTCCCAGAGAGAGCACGCGTTTTTCAAACAAGCGTCAGAACTGCTTAAGACAGGCATCATTGGAGACATAAGAGGCAAAGGCTTTATGATGGGGCTCGAATTCGTCAAGAATGTCGATACGAAAGAACCTTTCTCCGCCGATTTGAGAGTGTCACAGCTTGTCGCTCAAGAGGCGATGAAGAATGGATTGCTGGTTTATCCCGGCTCCGGATTCATCGATGGAGTAAATGGTGACCACATCATGATTGCGCCACCATTCACTGTATCCGATGACGAAATGTCCGAGATATTTGAGCTGCTGGAACGGTCACTCAATGCGGTGGCAAAACTCGTAGGTTCAGGAACGGCGCGCTAAATTGCAGGGGCGACGCCACGCGTCGCCCCTCTACAGAAACTTGGCGCATGCAATACGCCGCCCCAACCGGCATGTTAGCTGCGTCTGGTTTTTGTTTCCTTCTCAGCTAATTTGGCGGCCTTGTCGCGCAGTTTTGCAATGTTCTTGCGCATGTTTTCCGCTTCCTTACTTGGCTGATTCGCATTGAGTGTCATGTAGTTTTGATACTGCATTGCCGATTCGGAAAGCATGCTTGAAGTAGCCTTCTGCATTTTCTCGAGTGAACGTGCCAGGCCCAAGCGTGCATCCGGCAGAGTCGGATTGGTGCTGACGGCGTGGCGATATCTATCGATGGCACCATCAAGCTGATTCTTTTTAAACAGTTCGTCCGCCACTCTGACATCTTCAATCGATGCTTTGCGAAGGCGAGCTACTTCATCGAGTCCTCTCTGCGCTCTGTCTGGTGCGCCTGATAGTGAGAGGGCTTTCTTGTAAGCGGCTTCCGCATTGTCCAGGTCTTTATTGAGCAGCGCAACATCTGCGACCGCAAAGGCTTGCTTGGGATCGCTGAGAGTGCCGACTACAGCTTTCATCATGTCGGTGGCTTTTTGGAATTCACCTTGCGCCATAAGAGCTTCTGAATAAGCCAATCTTTCGCCGTTGTTCTGCGGCTCGCCCATTTTGCTCAAATCAGGTTTCGCGCCGGCAAGCGACATCAATTTCGCCTGTGCCAGTCGCAATTCCATATCATCCGGACTGAGTTTGATTGCTTCGTCCAGGCTTTTCAAAGCCGCTTCATAGTCGTTGGATGCAAGAAGTGCGCCAACAGCTGCCTTCTGCGCCTTCAGGTAAAGACCCTGACTCAAGCCTTTTACAGCTTGCGGATTGTTGGGGCTCATTTGCAAAATGGTGCGGAACCCTTTAATTGCATCATCGGCTTTTTCGAGTTTCAAACAAATTTCCGCGATACGCTGGCGCAAATCCAGATCATAAGGAATTTGCGACAAGCCCGATCTCAAATCTGCCAGCGCCAGTTCGAGATCGCTTCTGCTTTCGCGAATGTCGGCAATTCTGAGATACGGTTGAGCGTTTTCAGGTTTGATCAAAATGGACAATTGATACTCCTTGATCGCAGCGACTTGATTGCCTTGCTGTGCATAGGCATCGCCCAGAGCCATGCGCACCGGCCAGCTGTTGGGGAACTGGTAGAGCGAAGTATTCAGTTCTTTGATGGCGTCGTCGATTTGCCCTTGTTTCAAGTAAACCGCGCCCAAGCCGTAGTGAGCGGTGGAGTTGCTGGAGCTTAAATTGATAGCCCGTTTGAAGTTCTCCGCTGCTTCAGCCAGACTGCCTTGATCGAGTTTGATCGAACCGAGAGTGGAAAGGGCTTGCGAATGCTGCGGGTCGAGGCTGACCGCTGTGCGAAGCTCGGTTGAGGCATCGTCGATTCGTCCCTGTTCCTTATATACCTGTCCGAGCGTGAAGTGCGCTTCTCCCGACGCTGGCGCTAAAGCTGTGGCGCGTCTGGCGTAGTCTTCGGCCTGGCGAAGATAGGAATCACGGTTATCTCGAATTGTCCCGGATGATGATTGCAGGCGGTTTAAGATTACATTTGCCGTGCCTGCAAACGCAAGGGCGTTGTTGGGATCTGACTTGAGGACGCGTTCCAGCATGTCGTCGGCGCCATCGAGCTTAAATTGTTTCGCCAGTGCGGTTCCCAAACCGACTGTGGCGGCGATATCGGCAGGATTATTGACGAGCAATTCGCGGAACATGTCTTCGGCTTCGGAGTAGCGCCCCTGCGACATCAATTGTTCGGCAGGCACGATATCCGATTTGATTTTGCCCGTCAGAATTTGATTGGGAGGGGTGGTGGTTCCCGTTGCGGGCTGGGTGATTCCTGGCAACTGGGCGCCTGCTGTGGTCGGGTTGAAAAGAATAAGACCCGAAAGTGCCAGAAGTCCGAAAAGTCTCAAACTCCCTGCCTTTTTGATGGCGGTCATACACTGCCTCCTTG
>JADZFV010000670.1 GCA_020854255.1 Candidatus Melainabacteria bacterium
CAAGGAGGCAGTGTATGACCGCCATCAAAAAGGCAGGGAGTTTGAGACTTTTCGGACTTCTGGCACTTTCGGGTCTTATTCTTTTCAACCCGACCACAGCAGGCGCCCAGTTGCCAGGAATCACCCAACCCGCAACCGGAACCACCACCCCTCCCAATCAAATTCTGACGGGCAAAATCAAATCGGACATCGTGCCTGCCGAACAATTGATGTCGCAAGGACGCTATTCCGAAGCTGAAGACATGTTTCGCGAATTGCTCGTCAATAATCCTGCCGATATCGCCGCCACAGTCGGTCTGGGAACTGCACTGGCAAAACAATTTAAGCTCGATGGCGCTGACGACATGCTGGACCGCGTCCTCAAGTCAGATCCCAACAACGCCCTTGCGTTTGCAGGAAAGGCAAATGTGATCTTGAACCGGTTGCAATCATCATCCGGGACAATCCGAGACAACCGTGATTCCTATCTTCGCCAGGCCGAAGACTACGCCAGGCGCGCCACGGCTTTAGCGCCTGCGTCGGGAGAAGCGCACTTCACGCTCGGACAGGTATATAAGGAGCAGGGACGCATCGACGATGCCTCAACTGAGCTGCGCACCGCAGTCAGCCTCGACCCGCAGCATTCGCAAGCCCTTTCCACTCTCGGTTCAATCAAACTCGATCAAGGCAGTCTGGCTGAAGCAGCGGAAAACTTCAAACGGGCTATCAATTTAAGCGCGAGCAACTCCACCGCTCACTTCGGATTGGGCGCGGTTTACTTGAAACAAGGGCAAATCGACGACGCGATCAAAGAACTGAATACTTCGCTCTACCAGTTCCCCAATAGCTGGCCGGTGCGCATGGCTCTTGGAGATGCCTATGCTCAGCAAGGAAACCAAGTTGCAGCAATCAAGGAATATCAATTATCCATTTTGATCAAACCTGAAAACGCTCAACCCTATCTCCGAATTGCAGACATTCGCGAGAGCAGAAGCGATCTCGAACTGGCACTGGCAGATTTGAGATCGGGCTTGTCGCAAATTCCATATGATCTGGATTTGCGCCAGCGTATTGCCGAAATTTGTTTAAAACTCGAAAAAGCCGATGATGCAATTAAAGGGTTCCGCACCCTTTTGCAAATGAGCCCCAACAATCCGCAAGCTGTAAAAGGCTTGAGTCAGGGTCTTTACCTGAAGGCGCAGAAGGCAGCTGTCGGAGCACTACTTGCATCCAATGACTACGAAGCGGCTTTGAAGAGCCTGGACGAAGCAATCAAACTCAGCCCGGATGATATGGAATTGCGCCTGGCGCAAGCAAAATTGATGTCGCTTGCCGGGGCAAAACCTGATTTGAGCAAAATGGGCGAGCCGCAGAACAACGGCGAAAGATTGGCTTATGCAGAAGCTCTTATGGCGCAAGGTGAATTCCAAAAAGCCACCGACATGATGAAAGCAGTAGTCGGCACTCTCAACGATCCAAAACAAGCCTTTGCGGTCGCAGATGTAGCGCTGCTCAATAAAGATCTCGACGATGCGGAAGCCGCTTACAAGAAAGCTCTCTCACTTTCAGGCGCACCAGACCGAGCGCAGAGAGGCCTCGATGAAGTGGCTCGCCTCCGCAAGACATCGCTTGAGGATGTCAGAGTGGCCGACGAACTCTTCAGAAAGAATCAGCTTGATGGTGCCATCGACAGATACCGCCACGCAGTAAGCACCAATCCGACTCTCCCGGACGCACGCTTGGGACTGGCACGTTCGCTGGAGAAAATGCAGAAGGCAACCTCGAGCATGCTTTCCGAATCGGCGATGCAGTATCAAAACTACATGACACTCAATGCGAATCAGCCAAGTAAGGAAGCGGAAAAAATGCGCCAGAACATTGCAAAACTGCGCGATAAGGCAGCCAAACTAGCTGAGAAAGAAACCAAAACCAGACGCAGCTAACAAGCTGTTTGTGGCGGCGTATTGCATGCGTCACGTTTCTGCAGGGGCGACGCCATACGTCGCCTTATAATTAACGCGCGCTTCCTGAACCCACAAGCTTTGCCACCGCATTAAGTGCCCGTTCAAGCAGCTCAAAAATCTCGGACATTTCGTCATCGCTTACAGTGAATGGAGGAGCGATCATGATGTGGTCACCATTCACACCGTCGATAAAACCGGAGCCGGGATAAACCAGCAATCCAATCTTCATCGCCTCTTGAGCGACAAGCTGGGACACTCTCAAATCGGCAGAGAACGGTTCCTTCGTATCGACATTCTTGACGAATTCGATCCCCATCATGAAGCCTTTGCCCCTGATGTCTCCAATGATGCCTGTCTTAATAAGTTCCAATGCTCGTTTGAAAAACCCGCACTCTCGCTCGGACACTTTTTTGATAAGACCATGTTTTTGCACAAAATCTAAAGCTGCTAGGCCGGCCGCGCAAGAAACAGGATGTGCACTGTAAGTAAAACCATGTTCGAAAACTCCCGTGCTGTCTTCGAATGCTTTCACGACACGTCCGGAGCCCAGCACCGCGGCCAGTGGCTGATATCCTGCAGCCATACCCTTGCCGAGTGCAATAATATCCGGCTCCGCATCAAAATGGTTCATACCAAATGTGGTGCCTGTTCTGCCCAGTCCCGTCATTACTTCGTCAGCGATCAGAAGTATGCCGTATTTGTCGCAAATCTCCCTGATGCGAGGAAAATAAGCTCTTCCTGGCACCGCAGCACCAAGCGTAGCACCGACGATCGGCTCCGCAATGAATGCCATCACATTCTCCGGCCCGGCAAAAACGATCGCCGCCTCCAGTTCGTCAGCACGAGCGATCGAACACTCGTCGCTGGCACAACATCCCGGGCCAAATCCACACATGCAGCGATAACGATAATCGGCAGAAATGTGAGAAGGAGAACGCAACATCGGCACATACGGTTTGCGTCGAGCCGGATGCCCGGTGACAGAAAGCGCACCTAAAGTACTTCCGTGATAGCTCTGCCAGCGGGAAAAACAAATGGTTCTTTGATTATCACCTTGATGGACAAAATAGCTGCGCGCCATTTTGATAGCTGTCTCGACTGCTTCTGAGCCACCGGACATAAAATAGGCTCGCGCACCTTTCATGAAACCAGGCGGTGTCATTTCCACGACCTTTTTCGCCAGTTCTAATCCGGCTTCGGAAACAAACTGAGAGGTATGGGCAAAAGCTACTTTCTGCACTTGCTCATTGATGGCGTTGTTTATCTCAGGAAGTCCGTGTCCAAGGTTAGCAACTATCGCTCCACTGCAGCCATCGAGGTAAGTCCGGCCTTCCGTGTCGGTAATTCGAACACCTTTAGCCGAAGCAACAGTCGGGTAGTTTTTCTTGAGATTCCGGAAGAAGAACTCAGACATTGCACCCTCCAAAGTCGGCTATACAGGTCGAAAGTCAATATTGTTTCACAATTTCGCCTGCGTCGACAAAAGAGATGTCAGGCTACCAGGATCTACGGCTCGGACGATGCGCTTAAGGGAGGCGCTTGGCTAGCAAGCACCTCCTTTCGGCTTGGGGCGAAACTTAGTAATGAAGCGAACGGAACCGGCTATACAAAAACCGAATTAGAATCCCAACCGATATTGGTTCCATCGGCAAAGCGCACTACTTCTTTGCCATTGTCGAATTGGAAGACAATGTCTCCTCCTGACAGAAAGATGATCAAGGTGCCATCGTCATTGATGACGTATCCGCAATGGCGCGACCGGTCGCTGTCGACAGAGGCGTTGTTTCTCATTTGTGGAACTCCTGCCAGTGGGGTGCTACCGACAATTTCATCCTATGTTTCACTTTTAAAAAAGTCTTCAAAACTGGGTAAGTCCAACTAGCTGCCCCCCGCGGCGATATGGGGTTGGGCATGGTCCGATTTCGCACCGGACACCCCTCAGTCCTGTAAAATGCTAGTCCTACGTGATTTTGGCGTTTTCCACCTGACGGGGTTTGTCCGATGAAGAATAAGTTGATTGGCGCAGCGCTCGCCCTTACGCTCGCCTTCGGAATTGTTTCATTACAGCCTGTGAGCGGGCAATTAACGCTAGCCGACACCATCGTCAACACGGCATTGAAAGAATACAACGCCGGTCACTATCGGGAATCCCTGCGCATGTACAAGCAGGCTCGAGATATGGGTGAGAGCGGCAAATTTCCACCGGCAGCAATGGAAATCATTTATTTAGGACTGGCTGAAAATCTCCGCTCGATGGGCGAATTTAAAGAAGCAGAGAAAGTTTTCAATCAAGCTATCGCGGCCAGTGAATCCCTGCCCGCTGCCCAAAGGCGAAATCTTGCATTGATCTATAACGATCTCTCCCTGCTTTACCAGGATCAGGGTCGATTCACAGAAGCAGAAGCGCTGATGAAACAGTCTGACGGTATGCAGCAGGGCAACTTCCTTGCCACCAACAATTTGGCCAGACTCTATTTTGTCTGGGGCAAAGCGGATGAAATGAAGCCTTATCTCGACAAGCTTTGCTCACAGAGCAGCGCATCTTAGGACGTGAGCCTGTAGAAATCAACGACATTGTGCGCCAGCATACAAGAGTCGTTGCCTGAAATTTTATTTGCAGTTAGCCCTAACCCTATCTGCAAGCATGTTTTGAGCAGCTCTGCACCGATTGTGGTAACATGAGCGACGCCTTGAGAAGGGGCAGTTGATTACACGTCAACTTCTTGTTGATCTGGCCTGATTATGGGGGGTCACCTCAAACACCAACGCGGGAGAATCGCCTTGTTGTCAACGGGCTGGTCCTGGTTCTTGCTGATTCGTGTTCTGCGAATTGGTTACAGTCCTGGATTTGCGGGACTGTCGATGGTTACCCAGGACACAGATCCTGCAACACGGCCCGGCAAGGTAGAAGACACTAAATGACATTTTTCCCAGGGAACAGAGGGCCATTGCTCATGGGCATGCTAAAGAGGCTACTCATCAGCTTACCTGCCCTGTTGTGCGTGGTGACAACCCAATCACAAGCACGCCCGGGAGCCATTGCCGCTGGCGGCGGACCGCCGTGTATCCTGACTGAAGAGAAATACACTTACGACTTTGACGGTACCACTATCGATCACACCATCACAACACAGGTGGCAACTCTAGGTAATTACAAATTGCAAGAAAAGATTATCGATGGTGTCGGACTTATCCACTATAGTCTTTCACTGGCGGATCAAACACTACTAACCAACACCCTTCCAAACTGGAAAGGGCTGAGTGAAGCATCCTTTGTCATCGTAGATCCGCTTACAAACAAAACTTGTTCACTGTCTCCGGTGGCACGCGACATCAATGGGGACGGAAATCCGGACTTAATTGTGGGCACGGACACTGGTGCGGCTCGCGGAGCTACTCAGTATTCGTTCTACACACTTGACGGCAAGAGCGCAACTCAATGGTATAACGGCACTCTGCTCTCGCCGCAATTCACCGATACTGATGGCGATGGGGTCTTCGATATTGCTGTCGACGATGACATTTTTGAGGGGTGGCTCGGAAGTACCACATATGAATCGCCGTTTCCCAAAGTGAATCTATCCTGGAGCGACTCAGCCTTTACTCCAAAACCAGTGCCACCAGCAGGCCCTCTCTCAAAGGTTGAATTTGACAAGGAAATCTTTTTGCTTGAAGCAGAAATAAAAAAAGCTGGCCGGTCAAAGCCAGGGGAAAAGTTCATAGTTCCATCTGTTTGGAAAAAAATGGTTGATTTGACATACCGAGGTCGCACAAATCAAGCCAAGATCCTCCTGATGCGACTTTACCCTGGAAGCCTGAAACTGAGAATCTCAACCATGGCCACTGAGGCACCAATGACACGAGAGGTCTTCTGGCAAAAGTTTCTCACCCAGCTTGCAAAAGGTAGGTTGCTGCGGCCATCCTAACGGCAACTTTGTTTACGCGGTCCATGCCGCCGGAGCCAAGATGAACATGGATGGACGGGGACGCTGTGTGGACAACGTATTTGTAGAAAGGTTATACAATGAACACTCACCATCCGGAGGTCAGTTATGCCCGAGCCAGAAGTGACTCTCTTGACTAATCGACTTTTGGCAGATGAGATCTCTGAGTTGCGTCGCCTCGCAATGGATGCCAACAAGACAGCAAGTTCGCTGGTTCGCGACTGGGTCAGAGGAAGACTCAAAGAACAAACAAAGAAATAATTCGCAAGCTCGCTTACAACAAAACTGAGGACCTTAGAGTTTGAGCATATGATTCCAAGAACAAGAAGACGAAATTTCCTTTTGATAAGTTTGTCTGTCAGCCTCGGTTGCTTGCTCATGTCCGCCAAAAGCGATGCAGAATCGTCAGTCGATGAGATAGTCCAACGAACCATGCTCATTCAACGTTTTATTAGGGCAACCGGCATGACAGCAAGGATAAAAGACGGTGTACAGCAGTGCAAGAAAGAACTGCGTCGAAGAAGCGGTTTAGTCGCAGAATTAAGCTGGGCAGACGAGCATTCACTATCCCCCCTGGAAAAGGAGCAAAAAGTGGCAGCCGCCGCAAACTTTCTGGACGATCGAATCATGGTACTGCTTGGTTCGGGAGTAGATCTGGAACGCGAACTGGAAATTTCATGCGTAATGGAACTTGATCGCCAACTAACACTGAGTGAGCTGCAGAGTCTGGTGGCTTTTGTTGAGTCTCCACTGGGCGCGAAGATGGAACGCCTCAACCCGTCCTTGAACACAGCCTGCCAGAATGCCATCAAACCAAAGTTCGACGCCGTGCAGGAAGAGTTGAAGCGACTTAAGCAAGAGGCAGAAGACGAAGCTGCCAACCGTGGTGGAGCACAGCAATGAGGAAAACCAGGCTCGTTAGCCTATTTGCCATCGCGTCATCTGGTGCTTTCATCGCATTTGGGACGGCAGCAAATTCAGACGATCGAACAAACATCCCCAGGCAGGTAGCAACACAGATTGTCGCGCTGGCCAGATTGGACTCCAATGCTGAGCTGTGGTTCGACTACATTCTCAAAACACAGGGAGAGCAAGCAAAGACTGCTGTCTTAGCCAATTCTGCATATTCCGAGAGCGACAAGCAGATCTTAATCTCTGACATAGAGCGAATGCCTGCCTTCATCAAAAGCAGGATTAACGTCGCATCAGCAGTGCGCCCTACAATCGTACAGTTCCTGACCAACAACTATACTCCAGCAGAGTTGGAAGGAATTCGAAAATTCTATCAAACCAGTGCGGGCGCAAAGTATGGCGAAAGGTACGCAAACATCACGATCAAGTCACAAGAGGCATTTCAGGAACGCATCCAAGATAGACTTGGAAATGCATTCGACCAGGCACGAATGGAAGCCCGCCAGCGAGGTCTTCTTCCCAATCGAGGTCTTTGACCTGGTGAATTTACTCAGGCTGAAGAGTGACCGGATTGAGGCGAGTGAGCGTATAGTCCCAGGAATAATTGTTGCCCCATTTAGATACTCTCTTAACTCGGCCCGCAAATCCCTTGCCTGTCCACTTTAGCGAACCGGAGTCCGAGTATGCGTCAGGCACAGTCTTTTTCATTTCCCAGATTCCACCGTTTATATGCCCCGAGACCAGCTCTTCGGGGACATTGCTACCGCCGAAGTAAACAAGATCTCCCTTTTGATGAACGTATTCTCGCCATTCATTCACAACACCATTTTCAATGCAGCGCGTAACAATCTGGTAGAGCCCGGAGTAGCTCTGGTCTGTGTGCATGGCAACGCTTTTATCTGGTTGCTTTCCCAAAACCAGATTGACGATCTCACATAACACCCAGCATTCTCTCTCACATTCTTTCATTATGCGCGAGACGATCTCCGGGTCTTGGCTGAAAGAGTGCGGCGCGCCAGAATCGCCAGCCCTGATTCCCACCTGAACAGCCAGTCCTTTCAGGTTCCAACTTAGCGTGCAACCGATTACCTTTTTGTTGCGTGAAAAGTAGCTCGGACCGAACTGTAACACCCCGTTGTGCGCACCGAGCTTAGGTACGACCCCGACATTCCTGGCCGACTGGGCGCTTCCTGCAGCGACCTCACGCAACCAGTCGTCGATGTTATTCACGCCAGGGAAAAGCGAAAGATAGACATTGAGCGGAACTCCGAACTGAAGAGTGGGAGCCCCGTATTTAAGCCCTACGACCGACGAATTCCCGTCCAAACTGTAATGCTCGATGAACAATCTATCGGCAATCAGTTTGGCAGCCTTTACCAATGGCTCCTTGAATTGGGATGGACAAGAAGGTGAGATCGTTCCCACCGGAGGGTTATTCTTAACATAGGCTCTCAACTTGTTCCAATCTAGCCGATAGATCCGCGGAACACCCAACCAGGATTTCGCCAGGGTTACTGAATGCACTCCAGTTTCCAGAATGCGCTCTCGACCATCCTTGCTGTAGACCATGCCGCATGTCTTGACGCGAGCCAGGTGCTGAGCACCTTGGGGTGTTGACCAGACCACCACATCTGCGGGCGCAGAATCGACTATCTCGCGATGTTGACCAAATGCTTTCACCAGTTCACCGGCAGAGACAATTGCGATCTTGAAGGGAGTATCACCCCCGATTAAGCTGTGGAGTGCTAACCCAGCGCAGTTCTGACGATCGGTTACCACATTTTCTTTGACTTTGAAGCCAAAGATATCACTCCCAGGTTCTACCCGCTTGGAATAACCGTACACTGACTCATCATCCGCTACATTAGTTCTGTCCGTCGTTATAAGATCCAGGAGTTCATTGGTATATACCACAGTCACATTTATTGGTTTGGTTGGGCTTCCATCCCACACCTGAGCCGACTTGGACGTGGCTGACACTGGTGTCACGGTAAACGGAAATATGCCCACAAGACTGGCAATAATCATTGAAACCAGGGTCGAAGACTTAGAAGTCAAAGCAGATTAGCCTCTTGAAACTTCGCAGATTCTCTCATGAAATTAAGCCCCAAATCAACGGTCTAAGTTGTGGAACAAAGACTGGCAGGGAGCCGACCCGAGACTGGCAGTTCAAACCACCAATTAGTGAGAAAAGTCACAGCCTCCTTTGATAAAACGGAGCAGCTCTTTAGCTGCTCCGTTCGCCCTTTCAGGTATGTTTATTTAGCGTTTTTGTTTTTGGACTTCGAGATTAGTGAGTTTCTTTTGTCTTACTTTCCGCTACGTGGCGTCTTTCCATTGCCGGTAGATTGATGA
>JADZFV010000671.1 GCA_020854255.1 Candidatus Melainabacteria bacterium
ACCCATTTGCGTCTGAAGGAATCCAATTACTACGCGAGGAGCCCGGTGTATTGGTGGTGCGAGTCACGTGCCATACATGCAGCAAACCGCTAGGTGTCGCAATTGTCGGCACAGCTCCGCGAAGCCAAAAAGAACGCCCCAGAGTTCCCCACGATTGGACCAAAAAAGATATTGAAAAACTACATAATCGTGCACCCATCAGCTATGACGACGTTCTCGATGCTCACGCCTTTATCGATCAACTGGGGCCGGATTGGTCCAGGCTGATACCACGGGCGGGGCGACAAACCCACTGAGGAAGCCCTCGATACTAAGAAAGACTCCGTTGCTGAAGCGCGGAGTTTTTTTTCGCCATCCTTATATATAGGTTCGCATTTGATACCAGAGCAAAAGATCAACTCCCGTTTCAGAAAAGCTCTAAAACATCACTAATAGAGCGTTTTCAGCCGCAGCAGTTCACCTGCTTGTTGAAAACATCGAAAGAAATAGGAGCGACCGCCACCACATTGCCACCAGTGATAAAAAATGACACGCCCTCATATATGGTGCCTAGCGATGCGCATAACACTAACAGTGGTGCCATCGATCATATGGCAGTAGCATATGTATGGTCAGGCGCCGTATATAGTGGTGCCCTCTCCGTAAGCGAATCTTCGACAGTTTCGGGTGGAGGGCGATATCTATGCAGTCGAGATGCAATCGAGATCCAATCCAGATCCAATTCAAATCCTTTCGAGATCTCTTCGAGGTCAAAATACAAGCCAGCCCAGATAAAGTCACGCTACCGGCAACAAAAAAGGACAATCCGGCTGGCATAATTAATGACACCATTATCGGTATCACCAGCAGATGACAAGCGGCAATTGGGCAATAATTCAATCTTAAGCCTTCCTCCTTGCTACTGCCACCTTTTTCAATTCGTCTTATAAAGGTTGCTTTGTGCCCGCTCCGGGGTAGACACTGCTGAACATGCAGGCAGCAGTCTGCATGTAAACTATTCACGCTCGACCGATATGACCAGTCCGCGGCATCATGGCAACCACAAAGAAATACAACGCTTCAGCGATCACCCTTACCATACTGGTGACAATTTCCTGCCCAACAGCACCTTGCCAAGGCGCTCAAGCGACCGGAGATAGCGGACAGGTCAAGCCCCTCGTTTGCAAAGAACCTCAAGACCTGCTCAATGTGAAGTCAAACCCAATTCCCCCCATTCAGCAGGATGAAGGTATTGACGAGGTTCCTGGCAGACCTGATTTCGAAGACAGTTTGCACGCGCTGAACTGCAGGATTCTTCTCAAAGAAATTGAATTCGCCAAATTCAATATTCGCTTCAAGCAGCAGGGGAATGTGCAGGGACGCTGGCGCGGTCTGCGTTATTTTGCCTGGCAGGAGACCAACGCCCTGATGACTTTATCCGGACTGATCGGACAAATTGTCGCCAGGGAGCGCTCTTTAGCCAATACAACCCGCAAGTTCGATGCCGGCACGGGACAGGTGACTGCCAGGCCTAGACCTCTGAACAGAAGGGCAATTCAACTCGCCGCTTGTTCGCAAATGATCGGTCAGCAAATTGGCTCTATTGGCGCGTTAAACGAACTGGCCATCAACTTCTACCACTCACGCCAGGCAAAAAAACACGGCTACGACCAAGCAACAGCCCTTAAAAAAGCCGCGTCCATGCGGCAGCAACTCAAGTCGCTTCTGGCTGAGCGCCAGCAACTGGTCGAAAGCGTCATATTGTCGCCGACCCAAAAGGAAGTTCTCATCCTGGAAGGCGAAGTGCTTAAGGACATTTGCGATCTGACCTTCGACGAATACAGGCGTTTTCACATCAGCAATGCAAAATTCAGAACATTCCAAAACGCGCTTTACTTGGGCGATTTCGCTAAAGCAAGCGTGGGATGGCCGGGTAATCTACTGGGAATCCTGGCGCAGGCAAACAGAAATCCTCATCTCGGCTACCCGAATGGAATCTTAGTTGCAACCTCAGGGGCCATCGTTGCCGCTAACCCATTTGTTGCGCGCGGTCTGGGCAAGCTTGTAGAAATTCGCACACGCAAGAAATTGAATCAAGAATTCGGTGACACCGAAAGACAAGATCTCGATGACCTGGAAGAAGATACGAAAAAATTGAAAGCAGCTCTAATTAGGCGCAGGCAGTTCGGCAGCAGTCCTTTGCTGGCTTGCGAAGACAGAATATCACTATATGAAACCGAGAACATCAGCCGCCAGAAACAGGTCGATCTGGCTTCACGCGAGATCAGAGCCGGTCAAAGAACGGCCACTCAAAACATCCTTTCAGCGCAAATAGTCGGCAATACAAAAATGGCAAACGGCATAACCGGCATGGTCGCAGGATTTAGATATCCGCGAGTACAAAGAGCCAACTTCCCGCTCGTTGTCGATGGCCAAATTACATATCTGGCCGGTGCCGGCTTCGGTGCCGCGGATAACATCCGTATTCAAATACAGGCTGAAATTAACCGGCGCAAACTCAAACGCCAGAGGCTTTTGCCCAGCCAGATCTATGGAGACCGTATGAAAGCCCTCGAAGATCTGGAAAAGCGAATCAACTCGCCTTTGTAGCCGCCCGAGCCCGGTCAAAAAGATCGTAATACGCGCTCAGCTCGGCTTTCATGAAGCGCATTGACGTTGTCTCAGCATGTCTTCGGAGGCTTCAATATATACTGAAGGCTGGAAATAAGACTTCCCGATAATTCGCGCAAGACAGAATCAAAATGTTTCCTGCAGAAAAATTCCTGATCTCCAGACCTCTTAAAACAAGGAGCGAATTTTCGCTTGCCTGGTTTTACCCCAACACCTACACGGTGGGCATGGCTGGACTGGGTTATCAGCTGGTTTTTCGCCTTCTTGACGAGGACGCAGATATTGCCGTACTGCGCGGCTTCACCGACATGGAAGAGCCCGGTGTAAGCGATGCCGCCATTTTTGGTTTTACGCTTTCCTGGGAATTGGATTACGCCAATATCGTCAAGATCTTGAGAAAGCACGATATTCCGGTTTCTGCAAAGGACAGAGACGACGACCACCCGCTCGTTTTTGGCGGCGGTCCGGTGCTTACGGCAAACCCAGAGCCTTTCGCAGACATTTTTGACGTGGTGCTTCTGGGCGACGCTGAAGTGGCGGTGCCCTCTTTTCTTGCCGCATACAGAGAAGCGCGCAAACTAAATTCAAGACGCGACCAACTGCTCAGTATGGCCAACACCGACGGCATCTATATTCCTCAGTTTTACGATGTGCAATACCTGAGCGAAAAAGACTACCTGGGACCGGTAGCCTCGATCAAATCAACCGACGGCGTCCCTGCTCTACCGCGTAAGAAGGTCTTTTCACCTCCTTTTGACTATGTCGCTCATTCAATTGTTCTGTCACCGGAAACAGCCTGGGGCAAAATGTTTCTCGTCGAGGTCGTGCGCTCCTGCCCTCAAGAATGCCGCTTCTGCCTGGCCAGTTTTTTGACCCGACCATTTCGTGCCACCAACATTGACACATTGATGGGCGCCATCGAGATGGGTTTGAAACATACCAACAAAATCGGATTGCTGGGACCATCGGTGACCGAACATCCACGCTTTGATGAAATTGCAAAAAGACTGAGAGGGCGAGAGGATCTCAGCTTGTCGATCGCTTCGGTCAGAGCCGACACTTTGACTGAAGAAATTCTCGCAACGCTCGCCTCACTCGGTCAAAAGTCAGTCACTATCGCCATCGAGTCAGGCTCTGAGAGACTTCGCGAAATCATGAAAAAGAATCTCAGCGAAGCAGAAATTCTCCACGCCGTGTCACTTGTGGAAGTGTCAGGGCTTGAGACCATCAAGTTTTACGCTATTGCCGGTCTGCCGCATGAGACTCAAGAAGATCTCGACGAAACAATTCGTCTTTTGACGCAGCTCAAGAAAACACACAGGAAATTGCGCTTCGTGCTTGGTATAAGCACGTTTGTCCCCAAGGCTCAAACGCCCTTTCAGTGGAATGGCAGAGACAGGGATTGCGGTAAAAAGCTTGAATATCTGCGCAAAAACCTTTCCAAAATCGGCATTGATGTACGCCCGGAAAGCCACAATTGGAGCGATATCCAGGCTCTCCTTTCCCGCGGCGATCGCCGCCTTCACCCGATTCTGAAAGCCGTGCAAGAAAATTCCGGCAACCTCGGTGCCTGGAAAAAGGCAATCAGGGAGGCGGCAGCAAATGATGACGGAATGCCGCCCGTAAGAGACTTTTACATCTTTCGAGATATTCCCGGGGACGAAATTCTGCCCTGGAGCCATTTGCAGGATGAAGAAAAAACGCTTTACCTGGGCAAACATAATGAGGCGGCGCTGGCGCTTTCCCTCGATGAGCCCGCGCGAAGTTAGACTGCATAGTTGTAGACTCGAACCGTGGATTTAGAATTTTTAGAATTTACCCTTTAATTTAGATCCGGTTGAAAAGCTTATAGACTGAAAGCAGCACCCACTTGGGGCAGTCATGTGCATGGGGAGAGAGCATGGATAAATCCACGCAAATAAGCCAGTTGGTGCAACCGATCAGAGACGACCTGTTGTCAGGAGCGGCTGAAGTTGCTCTGAGAGCGATCACGATTTACCAGACCGTAATGCAGGATGAAGAAGACCCGGCTAAGCTCAAGAAATTGCTGACCGACACTACTCTCTCATTGATTGACGCCCAACCTGCGATGGCGCCTGTTTTCCACCTGGGTAATTCCGTCTTGCTTTCCGTCCGCTCTGCTGAGACAACGGCCGAAATCAAAGCGCGCTTAGACCAAGCACTGACCAACTTCGAAAAGCAGCTGTGTGAATCAGCCAGTGTGATTGCCGATAAAGTTTATGAGCTGATTCCACCGGGTGAAGTGGTTTTTGCATATTCCTTCAGTTCAACGGTAGTCAGTTGCTTGCTCAACGCCCGAGCCAAAGGCCGTTTGTTCCGGGTGGCCTGCACTGAAGCCAGACCTGCTTTCGAAGGCAACAAGTTGGCCGGCAGCCTGGCCAAAGGCGACATTGAAGTTATGCACACATTCGATAACGCCATGGGTTTGCTCTTGCCCACGTGCGCAGTCGCCTTCATGGGCGTCGACTGCGTGGGACGTCCGGGCGTCGTCAATAAAGTCGGCTCATGGCTTTTGGCGATTGCCTGCAAGGAGTTGGGCATTCCGCTTTATGCTCTGACCGGCACCGAAAAGTTCGTCACAGACGAGCGCCTGTTCGAATTCGAGCGCCACGAGCGCCCATCTGAGGAGGTCTGGAGAGACTTTCCGAAAGGGGTCCGGGTCCTGAACCGGCACTTCGAACTTATTCCTTTTTCTCACATTAGCGGAGTCGTCACCGAACAGGGTATCTTGAAAGAGAACGACATCGACAGCTATGTTTCCAGACTAGAGGTCCATGAAGCTCTTCGACTCGAACCGGCGGGTATCTGACAGCAAACGGCCTGCCGCTTTTCACAATCTAATTAATCGACAAGATGAAAGCAACCCTATTTTTTGCCATATTTATACTGGTCGGCAGCCAGAGTCCCTCCTATGCCAAAATCGGCGAATCGATTTCTTCATTTCGTAACAAAACCGCCCAAAAATTCAAATTTCGCACACAGGAAAGCCGCGGAGCACAAACGAATTACCGCTTCGCTTTTCCACTGACGCCGGAAGAGGAAGCCCGCTGCCCCGGGTTTGGGACAGGGGTGACGGTGACTGTGGCCGGCGGCAAGATCGTCGGGCAGTCTATGGCTATTAGAATGGGAGACGCCTATGACGAGGGCAGAGCAATGGCGGCTCGCCGCGCGCTCGATTTTATTCTCGAAGCAATAGGCAAGCCCAAGAGCACTTCGCAAAGCGAGGACTCACAGCAACTTGCCAGCATCAAGAGCGCTATCGAACAGGCGATGATATCCAATCCGCAAAATATCCAGTTTCCCGGGTTTCCCCAGCGCGCAAAATTGTCGTGCTCTCCAGACGGCGACTTGCTGATTGCCGTTTTGCCGCCGATTGAATCCGCGCCTCCAGGCTCATATATGCAAGGCGGCCCGCCTCGATAATCGTAAGACGGGCGATGCGATGGATGTCCCGGGTGACGCCAGGCATCGCCCGGTCTAAATACCCTAAAGCTCCTGGCCGCTGGGCCTGTCATTGATGCCCAGATCAATCAAGTCAGAACTGGTGCCGCAGACGCTGCCATCTGCCTTTTGCGCAAACACTCTCAATTGATAGCAAGCATCATCGGCAAACAATTCTTTCCCGAGCAAGATACCGCCCCTGGTGCCACTCTCAATCCACTTCCTCAAAGGTTTTTTGGAAGGCCGGGCATCACGGTAGGTAAAATTTTCCAGCTGAAACATCGCCCGCGGGCGCGACAACTCGCAAAGACAGGCGACAGCACCGGGAATATTCGATACGTCATAGCGCAACTCGATAGGATATTTTAAAGGGCGATAAGCGCCGTCATTGCACGCCCGCAAACTTGTGCTCGATGCGGACAAACTGGGAATCAAGGTCTTACCGTCATTCAAGCGAGCGGCAGCAATTTTGAGATTGTGATTCTCACCGAGAAAAATGCGGAACTCCGACATTTCTTGCGACAAAAACCAGGCAAATTTCTCGTCAACGGGAAATCTCACAGCTTGAAACTTCAGACCGGTGTCGTAATAAGCCTGACACCAGTTATCTATACCCTGCGGTGGTTTGCGGCGTTCGTCAAAGGCCAGAACAAGGACGTCTTTCTTACTCTGAACAGATGTCTCAGAATTTTCCAGATCGACCTCCACAAACTTAACAGCCCTCGTTTTGAAGGGGCGGTTCGCTTTTATGTCGGTCATACCGCGCAGTTTTCCCTTCTC
>JADZFV010000672.1 GCA_020854255.1 Candidatus Melainabacteria bacterium
CAACCACAGCAGCAGTACCCGCAACCACAGCAGCAGTACCCGCAACCACAGCAGCAGTACCCGCAACCACAGCAGCAGTACCCGCAACCACAGCAGCAGTACCCCCCTCCTAACCTGCCTGCTCAGCAACAACAGCGATAGACATCCGGTCATTTTTTTGAATCAGAGCGCTATACTGGCTCGGAACGTTGCATTTTTAAACAGGATTTATTGAATGAACCCATATCTCATCGGATTTTTGGTCATGTTCGTCGTATCCGCGCTTGCCGTGGGCGGGATGCTTATCGTGCGTCGTCTGGCCGGCGTCGAAACGCTCAAGTCTTTTAATGAAGTAGCGGGCAACAGCTTTCAGGTCGTAGGTACTTTCTATGCTGTTTTGCTTGGATTGATAGTTGTCGACGCAATGACAAGTATGTCTGATCTGCGCTGGATTGTTGAGCAAGAAGCCAACGCGGTCGCAGACATATATATTCTGTCGCGCGGAATGCCTGAAGCCGATCAGAAGAAAATTCAAGCATTGACAGTAAGTTATGTAGACACAGTGATTGACGAAGAGTGGGATGCGATGAAAAATGGCAACGTCAGCACTAAAGCGATTGTCCAGATGAACTCATTGTGGAACGCCATCATTGATTTCAAGCCCGTAGCCGAAGATCAAAAAGATATTCGCCAAATGTGTTTGGACAGAGTTTCAGAACTGGGAGACAACCGGCGGGCGCGCTTGATCGAGAGCGCGCATGGCGTTTCGACAGAACTCTGGACGGTTCTCATTATTGGCGGCGTGCTGACCTTGAGCTTTTCGTACTTCCTTGGATTGTCCAGCGTCATCGGTCAAGCTTTGATGACGGTCGTAATCGCCAGCACACTGGCGCTCAATGTTTATCTCGTCTTCCTCTTTGGATACCCTTTTTCTGGTGCATATTGTGTACAACCGGATGGTTTTATTGTGGACAGAGTCATCTTCAAGATGCGCGGATCTGGAAAAGGGGACCTGCATGACATGAAGAATATCGATCCTCGCGAATTGTTGAAGTCTCGAGGCAAAATATAGTCGCCAACCATAAATTCCGAAATTATTGAGCGTTTTCTCCTGAAATGCTCTTCCGGCTCACTTCAAATATTTTTTGAAGAGTCCGGGAAGCGGGGGGGGACGTGTCTTTTAACATCGTTTAGAATAAGATGGTTATATTATCCTTCTGGCAACATGCGTGGGCAGATGAATTCAAAGCGACTTGCAATGGCGATACTTTCGGTGAGCTTTTTGTTGGCGTCGATCAATGCGGTGCCGGCTCAATCACAGTTCCTCAAGAAGCTCTTACAAGGCGGCTCTCAGCAGAATGAGTTTCAGACAAATCAGTTTGGCCAGCCGTATCAAAACAATTCGGGATTAGGATTTGGAAACCAGTTTTTTGGAGGGCAACAGCCTTTCTCTGGCGGGCAGCAATTCTCTGGTGGCTATCCGAACGCGTATCGGGGTGGTTATCAGCGTGGTTCTTCTGCTAATTTATCTTCCAGCTTGAATTCTCTTGAGTCAAATGCAGATCAGGTCAGCAATCGTTTGCAAAAATTCTTGCAGTCGACCGGGCGTTGGGCGCCGCAGCCGAAGGGCAATGACATGCAATGCTGCGTGGCCATGCAGGCTTTTAAGCAACAATTGGGTCAGGTGAAGCGAAATGCGGGAAGTAATGTTACGCCGCAATTTCAAATGCAATTGAACCAGTTGCAGCAATCAGCGAATAATCTTGTCAATACCATGCAAGTAGCTGGAATTGACCCGGGCACGCGGGGGCAGGCGCAGGTGTTGCGCGACAATGTCAGCCAAATACTGGCAATGTCTAGTATCACTGCTGGTGGCAACCCGATCAATCCATTTTGGAACGGTGGCGGGGGTTACCCGGGCAATTACGGCAGTCCGATGCTGCACGTAAATCAGTCCGGGCGTGGGCAGTTGACTGTCATGGGTCAGCAATACATGCGCTTTCGCGATGTCTCGCTGGAAACGATCGATCCTGTCAGCCGGCGAGTTAGAGCATCGTTTTCCGGTGTCCGCGATGGAGTGATTTTGTCTGGACCGATCACCCAACAGACGATGAATGGTATCACTATTGCGGTTGACTCCTCCGACAAAGGCTCCGTCAACGGCGTGCTTAATATCGGTTTTGTATCAAATGGTTCGATTGGCTCAATCAATTCAACCGGTCAAATGAATGGCCAGGGCTACGCGATTCAGTTCAACGGGCAGTAATTAATATTCAAAGGTAAATCCTCTGTGATTGCGGGTTTCGCCCTCGGGCTCAATCCGCTAAAATTGATGCATGTCCCTCATACACAATTTCTGGAATTCGTCAAAAAACTCCCGGCACCACCGCGTCGGATTGGCAATTGCGTGTCTTGTGTTTTTCAGCCAAAATCCAGCCTTTTCGTCTGCATATTTCGACTTGCAGACGCACTGGACCAAAGTATTCAACGACGGAGTGACTGCTCTCGACTCCAATCTGTACGGAAAAGCGGAACCATTGTTGAAGGAAGCCGTTGAGCTTTCTGAGCGATTCGGCGCCGGTGACCCGCGCGGTCCGAAGAGCTTGGGCGAGCTGGGCAGGCTGTACACGATCAGGCGGCGCTATTCGGAAGCAGAGCCACTTCTAGAGCAACAGTTGCACCTGACGGAAGTCCAATTGGGCAAGAACAGCGGAAAAACAGTCCCCGCGCTGGGCTCAATGATCAAGTTCTACTTGATGTATGGCACCCCCAGCAAGGCGGACCCTCTGGCTGAAGAGTTGCTCGGATTTCTCGATGGAAAGATGCGCGAAGATGCGGAAGCAAATGCAGAAAGAGCAAAGGCACAGACAGGAAAAGTGCTTACTGCCTGGGCGGGAACAGCGCCCCCTGGGGAACACATTCCGCGTATCGAGTGGGCAGTAACTTGCGATCGCCTTGGTGATGTTTACCGCTTGAAGAAAAAATATGCAATGGCGGAGCGCTTCTACAAAGCCGGGCTCGACATCAAAGTAACCGTGATTGGCAAAGAGCACATGTCGATGGCCATCAGCTACGACAATCTCGGCATACTCGAGATGGATAAGGAAGAATACGCGGATGCCGCCGAGTACTTCAGGCAGTCGCTTGAAACCACACAAAAGATCATGGGTATGGGCGATCCGGATACGTATGCACGTCTTGATCGGCTTGCGAGGGCATTGATCAAGAGCAAAAGATATGATGAGGCGGAGAAAACATACAATCTCGCGCTTAAGCTTTGGCACGACGAACCAAATACTGGTGGCGCCACAGCGCGCTGCTTATACCAGCTCGGATCGATGTATGCCGAGCAAGGAAGAATGGGGCAGGCAGCTAGTTTTCTTGGGCGCGCGCTCAATTTGTCGATCAGAGCGAGCGGACCGTTGTCTTATACCAATGTTGCCTATTTGAGAAGGTACGCGTACGTGCTCTACTATTGTGGACGTCGCGGCGAATCCGACAACCTCAAGGCGCGCGCCAACTGGCTCGCGGCGGGCATGGACGAACCAGTTGCAGCGAAGCCGGCAGAAAAGACGGCGGCAGAGAAAGCAGCTGAGAAAACAGCGCAGGCTGACAAGGCAAAAAACGTTGGCATTGCGAAATCACCAGCAGATAAAACCGACAAATCTGCGCAAGGCGAGAAAACCGCAAAAGGCGATAAGTCGGAAAAAGGCAACAAGACTGCGAAAAACGACAAGTCTGGAAAGGGCGACAAGACTGCGACTACCGCTAAGACCGAGCCGCCTTCTTTGACTGAGCAAGCGATGAAAATTTGGGACGCTGAAATGGCAGCACATGCTGCGCAAGAAGCAAAAGAAGCCGCGGAGAAAGCTGCGAAAGCCGCGGAAGAGGCTGCGAAACCAGCGGCGAATGCTGCGGAGAATGTGGCGGCACCGGCCACGGGTATTGTGCCTGTGACTGGCACTGAAATTGTACCTGTGACTGGCGCTGAAACTACACCTGCGCAGGGCACGACACCAGTGATGGTCGAAAAAGCTGCAAGCGGTGAAATGTCCACAGCGGCGGAAAAACTTGAGAAAGTTGAGAAGACGGAGCCGCCAGTGAGCCCTGAACAGCAAGGCAATACTGATCTGCCAAAGGCGACAGAGTCCGCTCCGTTACCAGGAAAGTCGGCAAACGCAGTGGAAAAAGCTGAAGAGATTCGCTGAACTCAGCAGGTTATTCGTAATATGGGACTTCAGCAAACCTGGTTTGCATCTCAATTTGCTGCGGCTCAAGTTCGGAAACATTTGAGATGATGGTTTGCAAAGACGCAAACAATTCTTTCTCGTTCCACTTTCCTGTCAGCAGTGCTAAGTTGCCGTAATTCCAGGCGACGATTGTTTCGATGGCGGACTCGATAGTTTCAAAACCTGACGGCATAGTCAAATTTAGGGTCCGATCAATGTAATCACGTGAGTCCAGTTTTGTGTAAACGCAATACGAGAAAACTCCCAGCGCTACACAAGCAAACGCAGGCCATCCGTGTTGTGCTGCGAGCGCGCCTGTTCCTCCGAACATCAAAAGTAGTCCAAATATTCCGAACATTTGGATATCATTTTCAATCTCGGACTCATATCGCAAGCGCGGAAGTTTGCAGCCCATCTCGCCTTGAACGGTTGCCCATGTCCAAATCCGGTCTTCGAGAGGCATTACAATTTCAAGTAAGGCATTTCGTTTTACAGCACTGCGTGAAACTCCGACGAACATCAGTGCACGTCGCAATGAATAAAAAACAGAGAAACTCAGGCAACCTTCTGTGTACTTCGCTCGATATTTGTCGGCGATGAACCTGTGCAAGTCACCTACGGTCTGCAATTCTATCGCTTCTTTTGCAGACATTTTTAAGCGGTAGACAGCATCGACTGCATTGTACAGCTGTTCTGCACCATCAAATCCATCAAGATCAATGACCATGGTTTTTCCCTCTTTCTCTATTATATGTGATTGATGTATCACCCTGCGTGGAATACAGGGGCAATGACAGTCCTTGGGGGTGGGTTCCATGGTCTTTTCGTCATCTTTCTGGAGCATTCAGGTAAAGTCTTCCAACTTCGCTGCGGTCGTCAAAGCGATGCGAGCAGCAGGCGTTGTGCCGGCGTATGTGTGCGAGCCGGTGAACGACTGGATAAGCATTTATCCAAAGGACAGAACATCGACGGCGTTCGATGCGGAAAAGCTGTCACAGCACATCGATGCTCCTGTCTTTTCAATGAACTGTTTCGACAGCGACGTCATGGACTATCACGCTTTTGAAAACGGCGTTCAGAAGGACGAATTTGAATCCGATCCTGGCTATGGCACAATCAGCACCAAGCCTCCGAGTGGAGGGAACGTGGATTACATAATGGCGCTTGCTGTGCCAGGAACAACAACAGAATGTGTAGAGAACATCTTTGCCGGGCGAATTCAGGCTGTGCTCGAAGAGCTGGGACTTGCCGAAATGGGCGAAGGCGCGGCAGCTATTGAAGCTGCCGGCGTGTCGATGATTCAAGAGAATCTCAAAGACGCGTCGCTCGTGCAAACTGGCTTGCGGAGGGTATGGATGAGCCCAAGCCGCCCGACAAACCTGCTGAAAAGGCAGACGTTAAAACAGCGCATTCTCAAGGAGAAAAGCCTGGCGATAAAATTGTGAATAAGTCTGGAAAATCAGGTGATGAAGAATCGAGGGTGGCTAAAGGAGGCGCTTCTACAAGCCGCAAATCGGCCACGGTTGATAAGGCCGAGATGCCCTCGAAGGGCTATGACCCGGATAAGAATTTTGTCAAACCTGGCATGGCTACAGCTGCTGAGACGATCAGGGCGATGCGCGATAAGGGCAAATCCGGCCCGATGAAGCCTGCCGCGGATGATAAAGACGATAAGCCGATGAACCTGATGAAGATGATGCGTGAAGCGCAGGCTGGAGCACCTGATCGCCAGGCGGTCGGGACGCCGCTATCAAAAAATTCGTCCCGGCTTGACGAAGCGCAATCGGTGTCTTCCCCGCCTTCAGTTTCTGGTTCTGCTGCTTCTCAAGCGGTTCCGTCGCCGCCGGCCGAACAGTCATCAGCGCCTTCCTCCGGTATGTCAGGTCCTTGAGCCGAACTTAGACTTACTATTCAAAAGCCCACAACTGTCTTATCTATTATCCTGGAATGAGCGAGTACTGGATGATTTGAGCGGCGAGCGCCTCTCTGCTCGCCCGCTGCTGTCCGGCTAGCAGTGCTGCCCCTTCTGCGTCCATGGTTCCACCCAGCACTCCGCCGACCATATTAGAGCCTGCCCGAGCGGCGCCACCGCCAAAACGTGACCTGATTGCACTCTTGAGCGCCGGAATCGCCGCTGTTTTTGACATGATCGTGGTGGCAAGAGCGCTCTGCGCGCCGAAGGCAGCCGCCGAAACCAGGGCATTGTTGCGTCGCTCTTTCAGGAATTGCGCGCCGTAGTCGCTTTCCGACGGAATGAGAAATGCTCCGTACAATGCGCCATCCATAGCTGTCTTAGCCGTCGGCAGCAATATCTGCGTGGAAAGCCGCGAGCTTGTCACTGCTGCCTGCGCGGGTTTTATAAAACGCGCGAAAGCTGGCAAATTTTCCGCAGCCGAAGCAGCGCCTCTCAAACCCTTTAGTGCAGCGGAAGTGGCACCGGCGACCAGCAAATAGTCTATGTAAAAGCCTATGCCAGTGCCTACCATTTCGGCGACCCATTCCTTGGAGCCAAATTCGGTCTTAGGAAGCGGATCGATCAACTCCAGATGTGGCAGGATCTTCCTTCCTGCCAGATAATTGCCCAGCTGGGTAATAGCATCAACAGGCTCTTGAATGGCAGTGTGTGCCGCCGCGTGGGCTGTCAGTTTAAGGAGCTGAACGCTTTCTTCGAACAGGGATTCACCGCTGCCTGTCTCAGTCTCGCGCGCTGGCTTCGCGGTATCGGACGTTGAGGTAGGCGAGGAAATTGCTTTTTCTGGCATGATAACCTGGAAGGTGCTGGTTTTGCGGCTCAAGCTGCCGTAAAGTATCGGCCCGAACGATCCGACGGTGTATATCCGCCGCAGCGAAAAATTGGACAAATTGCAAAGGAAATTTGTGGCTCGAACCGGCAGGTGATCCACAAAGTCCGGATGGAAGGACTGCTTGGGTCGGCGGTCGAGTGACTCGGCGCGGCAAGCTTCATTTGCTGAGCGGCGCTGAGGCTATTTGCGGCACAGTCACGAGATAGACAGGTTTGGCGGCTCGCTTCCTATCTATCCGTGAAAAGGCAAAAACCCAGATTCACCAATGCCCATATCGCCGATTATCCGGCAAGAAGATTGCCTGTGGTGTCGTGTCCTGTCCTCTTGACGAGCTGTCGTCGGCAGTAATAGCCCTTGCAAGCGGAGGGCTTGACAGTCTTGTTACTTTGGCTTACTTGCGAGTGGAAACCTTTGTGCGGTTTGATGATTTTGCCTGGCTATTAATGATTGAAAAGGTAAAGCAGTCTTCAGGGCGTGGCGCCTATTGCCTGTGGTAACATGAATAACCCATCTGCCCGTAGCCCAGCTGGATAGAGCGCATGGCTACGAACCATGAGGTCG
>JADZFV010000673.1 GCA_020854255.1 Candidatus Melainabacteria bacterium
ACACTGCACTGCTCAGTTTCCTGAACAGATGGTAGCTCCCGGCGCAACCTCCGTCTGCTGACCACGTCCCAAATACTAAGGATTTGGGGGTTGCAAAGATACAGGGTTTCGCCTAGGTTTTTCAAAAACCTAATTGGTGAGTGCGTGCTGGGCGACCATGAGTTAGTTTGTGGAAAGCTATACTAGCCGCCTACGCGCAGTACTTGCGAGAAGAAGATCTGGCGAAATATTTTCATGGGCTTGGTGTCGCGCATGACTTTGGAGCGCATGATCGAGCCTTCGAAGGCGCAGAGGAAGAATTCTGCGGCATCGGAAGTCTTTACCGACTTGGGTATAGCGCCTGCCGCTTTCGCTTCGTTTAAAACTGCGGCGAATGTGGCTTGCCGTCTCTGCATAATCTCTTTTAAGCGTATGCGGAAGACTTCATTCTGGTCGGCCATTTCCTGACTCAGATTGGCTATCAGGCAGCCGCGGCTACACTGGCATTTTTCGGCTTTTTCGATGGCGCCATCTATATAGTTTTTGATTCGCTTGAGAGGCGCGACTTTAGCATCTTTTAAGGCTTTGTCGAGTTGCTGGACATAGTGCTCGTCGAAGGTATTAATGACCGCGAGCCCAAAGGCTTCTTTGCTCGAAAAGTAATGATAGAAGGAACCCTTGGGCACGTTGCAAGCCGTCAGGACTTCGTTGATGCCCGTGGCGTTATAGCCCTTTTCGAGCATGACGTCGATGCCCGTCTCGATAAGAACGAACTTGGTGTCTTGCTTCGTAGATACTTTTGGTGACATGAAAGACATATTAGACCAGTCGGTCTAAATATGTCAATACCTTTTAAGGCAGATGGCTGCGGGCAGTTTTTCAAAAATTGATTATGTCCTGGACTGAAGCAACAACCTGGGCCAACTTAGCAGCGCTAAGCGTGCCTAATTGCGTGGCGAAGCGAATATGTGCAACGGTGCGGACTTGAAATGCCATTGAGTAACTAGCTTTGGTTGTGCCACCGTCTGGAGGGAGAATCTCAACCATGGCAGGCGAAAGCTTGCCGGACTTAGTGTAAAACGGCATCCCGGTCAACGGCACGACAATGCTGAGCGCCATTTTTGTGTTCATTTGGTTGTTACTTATAACGACACAGGGGCGAACCTTGGCCTGCTCATGTCCTTGAGCAGGATCAAGATTTACCTGCCAAACTTCGCCTTTAAGTGGCATTGTCTAGCCCGTCCGCGAGCGTGCAATCCCAGGCCTGATTTTCGGCTTGAAGTGCAGCAAATTGTTCGGTGTTAGCGACCACCGATTCAAATGATTCTCCAAGTTCCTGCAAATAGACTTGCTTGCGCAGTTCCTCGCACATACGGTGGATAACTTCTGCGGCTGTGCATCCCCAGAGTTTAGCGTGTTCATTGATCAGCGCAATATCGTTTTCAAATGCTTTGACAGTCTTTTGTTCTTTTCTTGTTTCGAGTTTTGGAATCATAGAGCCTCCTCGTAGGGGAGTGTCTGTATACCTAAGCGTATACCGAATGGACTACGACGTCAAGGAATCTGTCGTATACAATGAATTTTGATCGTTGCGGAGGCACTGATTCCGAGGTGTGCACGAGCCTGATCGGAATGGCATACAAAGTCTCTCCAATTGAAGCCAGAAACTAGCTAGAAGTGCCAAATCTTAAAGGGCCCTGTAAGTTGCGTTGCTTCAAATAATTTTCTAACTTGGGTTAGGGGTTGACAATACTAGACGACCGGTCTATTGTGTAATGGTTGGTAGACGACTGGTCTATTTTGAAGTCAAAAAGCCTGATAAAGGAAAGGAGGTACGAAATGAATTGCTTTAGTTTCCCAATGGCAATGCAGACGCAGCCTGGTTACAACCATAGAGAAGAAGACACGTTGGAAGACAACTTGATCGTTGAAATCGTCGTACTGCTCCTCGAGTCCCTGGCTGGTTTGAAGGCAGCACTAAGAGCCCGATTGGTCGATTGGGTTAATTCCTAGAGATCGATTGCCGGCGGGCGACCAATGGCGTCGACCCTTGGACGCGCGCATGCAATGCGCGCCTACAGAAACTTCACTAGACGACGCCCTGGGGGACTTGGCAAAGCAGGTCCTCCTTCATTTCGTCGGCTGTCTTATAGCGCTCGTCTGTGCTCAATTGAGTGGCGTGGAAAATGATGTCGTCCAAGCGAGAGGAGACAGACAGGCTCTTTTCCCTTGGTCTGGATGCCGAAATAGGCTCAGGGTCCTCACCGGTAAGTGCGAAATACAAAGTTGCGCCGAGGGCATAAATGTCGCTTTGCGGCGAAGCCTTGCCGCGGAATTGCTCGGGCGGCAGGTAGGAATGTTTTCCGACAACGGTGCGTGTCGCCGTTGATTCCGACTGGCGCGCCACGTTGAAGTCGATCAGCTTCGGGGTTCCATCTTCGGCAATGATGATGTTCTCCGGTGTGAAATCACGATGGATGACGGGCGGCGACATCGAATGCAGATGGGACAGTATGCCCAGCAATTGCACTGCCAGCTCCATGGTTTCCATATTCGAAAGTGGTCCGGACTCATTTACCAGTTTGCGCAGCGAGTCGCCCTGGGCGTGTTCGAGCACAAGGTAAAACCTATGATCTTCAATGAAGCTGTCTTTCATTTTAACGACATAAGGATGTTTGATGTTCTGCAGCATCTCGCACTCGCGATGAACGGATTCCAGTGCCTTGGATTGAGCGGTTTGCCCGGCATGAGATGGAATGATGAACTCTTTGAGAACCACCAGCTCTGCCTTTTCCGCCTCGCCTTCGATACAGATTGCCTGGTAGGCAATGCCCTGGCCTCCAGCGCCTATCTGTTTTACCACCTGGTATCTTCCGTCACCTACGATGTCGCCGGCATCGAGCGGTTCGGTTCTTACCCGCTCTTT
Organism: Candidatus Melainabacteria bacterium; assembly: GCA_020854255.1. GTDB lineage: Bacteria > Cyanobacteriota > Vampirovibrionia > Obscuribacterales > Obscuribacteraceae > QKMZ01. The sequence goes on from JADZFV010000673.1 coordinate 2,906, forward strand.
TGTCAGCGAGCTCAGCCAAAGTGATGTGAAGGAGCTTTCTTGAGGAGGGCACATTTTGTCGATCAATAGCGGGTCCAGGCGCTCGGGAGGCAAATGGCGCAGCAAAGCCTCGTAGAAGCGATTGATTTGCGAGCCAAAGAGCAGCCCGCTTTCAATCAAGGTGATGCGCACATGATTGCTGGTGGACAGGAGTGGCTGAAAGAAAGAGAAATAGAATAGCCGTTGATAGACTGACATTGAATTCGGTAGAACGTGAAAGTTGATGGTGTTGTTGATCGCCCAGCTGTTGGCTTGCTTTGTATAGCTGACAAACGATATGTTGCTCCAGGCAATTCCAGGGCAGGAGTATTTGAAGGCACCGCGATGCCAGGTCAGGCGCAGCCCCGATTCCGACAACGTAATGTTGGCTGGATTGGTAAAGCTGGCGGCAAGCAACAACATCGGAAGAAGAATAATTCCGCCCGCAACCGCAGGAATATAAGATCCAAGCTCGAGCATCTGCAGCGCAACGCCAATAACAATAAGCGGCATTGATATGTAGAAGAAGGTCAGCGAGCCGCTCCTTTCCACCGAGTCGAGCCAAGGGCGCAGCATGCGCAGCGGCTTGTAGTGAAGCGTCGTGTCGGCATTCGTTTCTGTCGCGACCGTTGGCGGTATATTTCCATCGAGGAATTCGCCGGGCTTTAGTCCCAGGCTGTCGCGCAGTTTTTCTTCCATTATTGAGCGCGGTAAAAGACGCGCCATCTTTGGGAGAAACTCATTCAGCTCGGCCACGTTGGCGAGATTTTCTTCGTCCGAACTGTTTCTGCTTAGACGATTGTTTTGAGGATCATCTATATAGTTGCAGGAGACAGCAA
>JADZFV010000674.1 GCA_020854255.1 Candidatus Melainabacteria bacterium
CAGGAGTCTGAGGCATTGACCACTCTACCTGGGAACCGCTGCGGCTTACATCGACTGAGATGCTCCCACATCCGAGTTCACCGCAATCACATCTGCCGATAAATAGCTTGCCTGCGGAATGTAAAGCTTTGGCATACTTGCGCAAAGATCTCAGCTGCAGCGGTAACGTCTTTTGGTCTTGAGTTGAGACGCGAGTGTATATGCCGACGCGCAATTTTCTATCTCTCCAAGGTGTCCAAAAACCCTATTGGAAAAATGATCGTGGAACGTTTACGGTTTACCTACTTGCCCACGACTTTGCGCAGAATCAACCGTGCATCTGCCGAATCGACCTTGCCCGAGCCGTCAATGTCCAGCACCTTGTTCTCCGGAATCAACTGCACGTCCATCTTCAGTGCGTGGTCGCCATCACGTGCAGTAAGCACCCCATGTGCGCCTGTATTGCTGGATCCGGAGCCTGCGGACGGCTGGACGGATTCGGCTCCAGCGATAGATCCTGTGCCCGAGCTGATAGAACTCGTTGGAACCGGCAAGCCAGCCTGGGAAGTTGACTCTGTGTGTGAAGAGGTTTCGGTATGCTCTAAAGGCTTTTGTGGATTCCTTTTGTCTTCCGGTGAGTTTGATCGTCTTGGTCCTGATGTCGAAGACTCTCCACTTGCAGTTGCCCCCAACGGATTGGCCACAAAATCAAGTCGCTTTCCATCCCAAATCACTCTCAGCCAGCCACCTTCCGCCACTGGTGGTTTTCCGCTCCATTTTCGTGTGGCCAATTCTCTGCCGTTTCTACCTGCCCAGAAAGTTACGGCGTTGTCGGATTGAGTTTGCAAATCTGGTCTACGACGAGTCGCTCTCACTTCGACACGATTGTATGGGCTAATACCTTCACCATGCGACCACAGGTGAACTGGTTGGTTGTCTCGATTTTCAAACAAGGCATTGATGTGCACAGGATGATAGTCTGGGATGAAATTGAAGGGAGTGCGAGTAGCTGGTGGTGGAGTCACGGGAGTTTTTTGCGTAGGACGGTTGCTGCCGATGTTGGATTTGTTGGCGGAAGCAGGAGCAGTCACGTCCGTTGAAGAAAACTCTACAGGCGTGATCTGAACCCATGCAATTCCACGAGAGGCAGATTCTTCATTATTGGCCCAGGTTCTGGGATCGCTGTCGACAATTTCATAAATGCCTGGATCCAGCAGAACTCCAGGTGGTTCTGCTTTCCAATATGCATTAGGTACACCGCCCTGCCCCGGAAAGCCCTTTGAACCCCAGGTGCTCTTCTTGCCGGTCCTCATATCCCTAATGCCGACGATGCCGGAAGCTGTGGTTCCCTTTGCAAGATTCCAGTGGTAGGTCTGGATGTAATTCAGATTCGATTTCCGGGATACCTCAAAGCGAAACGCTCGGACTGGTGGACCATTCAATACCCCCGCATCGTTAGCATTGTCGAATACGATGGCGCTTCCCTCACCCACCTTACCAGGGATGACATCAGAAATCGTTTGCGCTGACGCACATCTTGCATAAAACACCAGAACTAACAAGCAGGAACAACAGGCTGCAACCTTAAAGACAATTCTGCACCTGGGGGCTATCATTGCTCTACTCCTTGATAAAGATGAAACTCGATACTCCAGTTTTATGTGCTTGTTTCAACCCTGCAGACGATACCGAATAGAGACCCAACCGTGATCTGGCATTGTAAGGACGATACGGCCACCAGAATGATGATCAGACGTGCTGGAGTCTCCTGTAAATGAAACATCGAGCCCATCCCCCTCACCCAACGTCACGGACGATCACACTGCAGCAGATCATTACTCTTTCTTACGCAGTCGAGTGAACAATAGTATGATAAGGATGACGCTGACAATCGCGCCGATGATAAGATATATGGTCATTTGCGATGCACCGCCCACAGTGAAGTGACCTTCTTGTGTTCCTTTAAGCAGCATTTCAGGAGCTTCCACCGAGGCATCCCATGCACGCACATCCTTGAGTCCAATCAGCGACTCCTGCCCTTGCCTGCCTTTGACAGTAAACTGCACCTTGAGAAGATTTCCGGTGCCCTGAACTTGTCCCCCAGCGACAGCCACACGAATGGTGCCTGCGTTGTCGGCGTTATAGTCAATCAGCGCCCCAGGAAGCATGTCTCCAGCGGAGACCTCTTTGGCTGCAAGGATGGTTGAATCATAAGTGAGACTCAGCTCTAGAGAGCCGATATTCTGAGCATCCGTCACCTTTATGGGTATGGTCACCGTAGAGTCGGTTGCTCCGGAGCTATCGGTGACACTGATGGAGAATGAGGCAGCCAACGCATAATTGGACAATGTGATACAAAACCCGATCAGGGCTGCTAACAACCAGAGCGAGATTTTCCGTGCCATGATTCTTCTCCTACGTTTAGTTGACAGAAAGTCAATTTACTTACCTACTGCTTTACGCAGAATCAAACGAGCATCTGTTGAATCGACCTTGCCGGAGTTATCCATGTCAAGGATTTTGTCTTCCGGAATCAATTGCACGTCCATCTTCAGCGCCTGGTCGGCATCTCGAGCGGTAACCACTCCATCTCCATCCTTGTCGCCTTTGACAACGGAAGCCTGTCCAACAATCGCTATCTCGCCATCGATTTTTGCGATGGTCTGGGGTGAAGCACTGCCAGTTGCGGCGGTGACATTCACATGCAATGGAGTTCTGCTGCCTGCCTGACCCTTGGTCTGAAAAGTCAGCTGAGCTACCGTACCTGAGTCCGGTCCGCCAATTTCACCGCTGACTGCTGTGGCTACCCGGACGATTGCGTTTTGATTGGAGTTACCCTGGAAACTCGCGCGCTCAAGTAAATTCCCTTTGCTGATTGCAACAGCTTTGGCGATGGCACTGTTATAGGTGATGTTGAAGCTCAGGCTTCCAAGCCCGGCTCCCTTGATAAGCCATACAGGAACCACTACTTTAGACCCAGGTGGTACACTGCGCTTCGCTACCTGTATTGTTGTATGTGCTGCAGTTACAGGTTCCTTGCTGCCGGGTGTGGAAGTGCTAACTGATGCTGTGTTGGGCGGAGTCGATGCTGTACCGGATGAGGAATTGCTGCTTGACCCGGTAGAAGCCACGGCGTTTCCGTCCCAACGATATTTATATGTGACCGTTGCACCACCAATCAAACCACCTCTCCCCCCCCCAACTACGATTGGCAAGATATCTCCTTGTTTTTGACCTTTAGGGGGTTGGAAATATGCTGTTCCAGTTGGATTTCTGGACATGATTTCAAGGAGAAACAGGTGATGCCACTTCACCTCGGCGGAGGCGCCCGCTGCGGTCACGGTGGTGAGGGGCACCTTCGTGTCCGGGCTCATACTCGTCGGCAGTGGTGTCCAATTGACTGAAAATCTTATTTGCGTACTTGTCTTGCGCGGCCTGTCCACCAAGGTACAACCGCCTGAAATAGAACGCAGATCGGTGCCAATATCTACAAATTGGTTAGTATAGACGTCCGAGCCCTTCTCAACGACCTTTGCAGGCGTGACAGATTCAAGCACCCAGGCCCCTGTGGGGGTCGATTGGGCTAATGAAGCATTGTTCGTAAACAAACTAAAGAGAAGAAAACTGACTCCTGTAAGTATAAACCTGCACATTCGATCCATTTTCCAAGCCTCCGAATTATTCTCAAAAGTTGTGGCCTGACTGATTGAAAAAGGTGGCGTATCCTTTTGGTTGCTTAGATCAAAAAGAGGAACGCCTGATGAGAAAGAGTAGCGTAGTGGAGCTCAAGAAGCCAGAGGGATCGTCTCGGGATGTCCTGACGGAGATTATGCGCGAGGGAGCAAGGAAGATGCTGACCTTGGCACTGGAGGCAGAAGTGGAGTCGTTCCTGCAGCAGTATCAGCACTTGATTACCGCGCATGGACACCGTCAAGTGGTGCGCAACGGTTTCTTGCCGGAGCGGGAGATTCAGACTTGGTGCTCGCATGGAAGACGAAAAGCAGTGCATCCTGGTCGTTCTCGGTGCTACTGCTGACGGGCGCAAAGAGCTTGTCGGAATGACCGACGGTTATCGCGAGAGCGAGCAATCGTGGTACGAGCTGCTTGTGGACCTGAAGAAGCGTGGTCTTAAGGCGGCTCCCAAGCTCGCGGTCGGCGACTTTGCGCTGGGCTTCTGGAAGGCGCTGCCGAAGGTGTTCGGCAAGACGCGCCGGCAGCGCTGCACGGTGCACAAAACAGTGAACGTCTTGGACAAGCTGCCGAAGTCCGCACAGAAGAAGGCAAAAAGCCATCTCCAGGAGATCTGGATGGCAGAGACGAAGGAGAACGCGGAGAAAGGGTTCGACTACTTCGTCGAGGCATACGGGCCCAAGTATCCCAAAGCGACCGAGTGCCTGGCGAAGGATCGGGAAGACTTACTCACATTCTACGACTTTCCGGCCGAGCACTGGATTCACATTCGAACGACAAACCCCATCGAGTCAACGTTCGCCACCGTCAGGCTGCGCACAGCAAAGACGCGTGGCTGCCTGACGAGAGGCACCATGCTCACAATGGTGTTCAAGCTAACATGCAGCGCTCAAAAGCGTTGGCGTCGGCTGAACGTTCCAGAGCTGCTTGCAGACGTGATCACAGGAGTCACTTTCGTTAACGGAGTCAAAGAGGAAAAGGAGGCCGCCTGAAATCTTCAAACACAACATTTGACAAAATCTCCAAGCCTCCAGTCAGCTTCACACCGGATGTGATGACAGCGACCCGGGCAGGCAATGATGACAACCGGTCCGTAGCCGTGAGTCATGTCACCGGCGGCGGTATCATAGCCGGCATCTGGCACCACTACATGCATGCTTATCTAACCAGGCCTCCGGTAGAAACACCGGGCTTTGCAGTAACTGAGCACTCGCTTTCAAAAGTGGCACCATTCTCGGGTCCGGACATTTTTTTTGGGAAACATCAATCCTGGGGCTTTAGAAGTGAGCAATTTATTCGATTTTGAAAAAGTTGTTCAGTGCCAAAAGGCAGCTTTTCGGAGTGGGTCCCGAAACCTTTACAGGGTAAGCTTTCCGAGCTTAGCGGGGAAATAGCCCAAATAATTGTCGGGACCCGTATACGAGCTAAATCCGGACGATTTGCCGAAAGATAGTGTTCTGCCTTAGAGGACAAGATTAGGGAAGGGGGTCCGAATCTAAATCACTGATTCGTTAATCTCATGTTTCATCGTGGTTTCTCCCTTCCCTCTATGCTCGCGCCCGAGGATAGCCTTGTCTAAACCAAGAGCACCGTCAACAGTTTTCTCGGTCGTCAAGACAAACATACAATGTCTTATTGAAATCCCAAAAGCCTTACTAAAACCCAGTTTTGTATATTAGCAGACTGGTCTAATAACAGCAAGCCAAAAAAAGAAAATTACCAGCCGCGAGGGGATGGGTATAAATCTGGCAAGGAAACGAATTTGATTCATATGGTTGTTTGCAAGGGCTTGCATGAATCCGAAAGAAGACGAGAAAAAGAAGACGACAACATTGACCGAAGAAGATGTGGAACCGGTTAAGCCATTCAATGTTGCAACAAAATCAAGTACTAGTTCCGAGCGATTTCGCCACGCCTGAGCAAAAATCCTCGAAAGCAGCTTACGATGCACTTTGGGGAATTGATGCCAGTGTTGATGTGCTGGTTTGGACAGATGATTCGTTTAGAAAGCGCTTCTATTGATCAAAACTTAGAGCCGTTACTGCGGCAAACGACAGTTCTCACACAATTTGCCGTAGATTATCGATATCCTGGTCAACTTCCTCTGCCCACGGACAATGAAGTAAAAGACTATATCCAA